>JACIWG010000227.1 GCA_014361085.1 Nitrososphaeria archaeon | reverse complement strand
CCGTCAGTGTCTGAAGCTATCTTATATGAAATAGTGTGGTATGTACGCTATTTTTGTGTTGCCGACTTCCTTTGTCGTGAAATCTTTGTCTGTGAAAACTATAGCGGTTTCTGGCTTATATATGTCAATAAAGTTTATGAAACCTCTCTTTATTTTACCCAAGCTTTTTACTTCAACTGGCACCACTTGATTCTGTCCCTCTATAATGAATAAGGATTTTTTGCAGACTATAAATCAATCTAGAATTATTTATGGAGTATTATGCAAGAAAAATAGAAGAAAAATTGGATTAATAAAATTTTTGTTTGTAATATTTCTTTAAAACTTTCTTAGACAATTTTTTCAGACCCGGATAGTATCATCATACTTTGGTCAGATAAGCTCCTCTTTCATCCTCTACAAACTTTTCTAACACACTTCTATTAAAATTTTCCTAAAAAGTCAATAAATTGTTTCATTTTAAATATTAAATGGGTTTTGTATGCGCCTTTTAACCTTTATTCTTAAAAGCAAAAGTCCAAAAGCTGCTGCAAGGCCTACTAAAGCCATACCTCTTGAATTAAATTCCTGCAAAAAGGATAAGAGAATAAGGAAAGATAGTGCACCACCTACAACAGCTAAACGATTAAGGTCTGAAGCAGGATTACTCCAGTCGAATCTTTTGAGAAACTTAAATATGGCAAAAACAAGCATTATTCCTGCAATAATTATAATAATTGGATAGCCAATAATGTATGGTCCAGCCCAAAATAGTGAGAAAAAGCATGTGCTACCAATTAAACCCACACTAAACAGTAATCTAGGGCCGCCATTTTTCTTGTACACCTTACCCTTTTCCGCTGGAAGTTTGTAGGCCAAATATACGAAAAGACTCATAACTAGTAAAGCTGTTAAATAGTGTAGTAAAGGAGGAAAATAGTCTGTTAAAAATAAGAATCCAATAACAGTATCAAAAACTAAAACAGCTGCCAAAAACTTGAAGACTTTCATGCTAACCCAACTCTCAAATCTTCTTTCAGGATAAGCAAGTTCTACAAGAATTATAGGAATACTTATACTGTAAATAGAATGATAGATTGTAAGCATTTCAGCCCAAACCCAATTCACACCCAACCATCTTCCATAGACGCCTAAAATTCCCAGATCAACCCAGTTAGGGTCAAAAAAGCTCTTAACAAGTAAACCTTCTTCTAAAATTCCATAGGCAGCACCCAATAAGACAACAGCCCTAAAATCCTTTCTCCAAAAAACCTTCAACTCGCGAACTATGATCGCACCACCACCATACAATGAAGAGAGAAACAGTAAGGATATGGGATTAAAAAATTCTAAAGGGGGAGAGGATCCAGAAAGTAATTCGCCTATTGCTGGGGCAAGAAAAAATAGAACTATTGCTGGTGAAATATTAAATCTTATCAAACTATATTGCATTAAATTTATTGTTCTTATAAAATTTTAGCACCTTAATGAGACTAGTATTATGAAATGTAGGTTAATTGTGTAGACAGATACAATTATTGTTAATGTGCTCGCAAGCCTATTCGATTTAAAGCTTATTAAATAATCTTACACTATTCTATTTCATGGACGGTTGGCAGGCTGTTATTAGAATATTGGGGGAGGAAAATGTTGAATATGTTTTCGGCCTTCCAACGTCACATCTTATGACACCCTATCTTGAAGACGCTAACATTAAACCTATTCAAGTAAGACACGAAGCATCGGCTGTTTTCATGGCTATGGCCTATTCTAGGCTTAAGGGTTCACCAAGCATAGTGTATGCTTCACCTGGACCTGGTGTTGCGAACATGGTTCCAGCAATGCTTGAAGCATATTCCTCATGTCTTCCAATTATAGCAGCATGCCCGAGTACTAGTACCAGAACTGAGGGTATGGGCGCCTTTCAGGAGCTTGATCAAGTGTCATTGTTTAAGCCTGTAACTAAATGGAGTGCACGTGTTCTCCATCCAGAAAGGATTCCATGGTTTATGCATCGTGCCTTCACATTGGCGGTAAATGGTAAGCCTGGGCCAATATTCTTAGACTTTCCATCTGATGTGGTAAGGTCTGAGGTTAAAGAATTTTCTTATAAGAGGTCTAGAAAGGTTTTGGCGAGACCTGATACTGAGCTTGTGAAGGATGTGATTGAGCTTATACTTTCTTCTGAAAGGCCTGTTGTCGTTGCTGGAGGAGGAGCTGTCCTCTCTAGAGCGTTTGAGGAGTTTAAGGCTTTTGTAGAATTTTTTGGAATACCTTTTCTAACAACACCTGCTGGTAGAGGTATAGTGCCTGAAGATCATCCTCTT
>JACIWG010000226.1 GCA_014361085.1 Nitrososphaeria archaeon | reverse complement strand
CAACCTTCACACATTATCGAAATATTTTTTCGCAATCCTAATAGCTTCCTCCAAATAGCCTGAAGCTTTTAACCCTGGTACATATACGCAGAAAAGTATAAGCTTATCATCTCCCAAATTTTTTATTTCATGTTCAACGCCAGAGGACGCATAAATTACACAACCTTCATAAACGCCTTCAACCTTTCGAACATCTTCTCTAACTTCAATCGCTTCACCTTTTCCTTTAACAACATACATTATTTCGTCTGAACCATGTTTATGTAATCCTGTAGAACTTTTAGGCTCAATATATGATAAAAGTATTGTAGCCTTATCGTAGTTGCCGACTTTTGGGTCGAGGACAACCTTTAACTCTCTCGCAAACGGTGGGGGAACCTTCACACCTGGAATCTTCAAAACGTCTATTACTACCATATTATTTATTTCAACTTGTATTTTATTTAAAATTTTCTGGACGTTAGCTTAAAATTTGTTTTAAAAACCTTTCCGCCTCATTTTTGTCCACAAAATTTTTCATCAAAATTTTTCCAGTACGATATACCCTTACTATCTTGTTCTCATAGGATAATTCGTATACAATATTAGCGATCGATTTTATATTTTTGCCTTTTTCTAAAATTTTGTCTATAGCTTCATCTTTTAACTCATATTTTAAGATAGCGATAATATCCTTTTCTTCACCACATGCTTCTTCTATATGTGAAACATATTTTTTTAAAGTTTCATCTGACATTTTCTATCTTCTCCAGAATTTCTGCAAACTTTTCTATCTCCTCTTTAGTGTTATATATGTAGAAGCTTGCCCTAACTGAACCACCTGCTCCCAGCCTCTGGTGTAAGGGTTCTGCACAATGGTATCCACTTCTAACCATTATGCCGAAATTGTCTAAAAGTAGTGCGACATCATGATGGTTCATTCCTTTAACGTTAAAGGATACTATTCCACATTTAGTTAAACTGTCCCTTGGCCCATATAAAACTATGTTCTCATCTTCTTGTAATAGTTTTAGAGCATGCTGTGTCAGCTGCCGCTCATGTTCTTGAACGTTTTCCATTCCAAGTCTTTTAAGATACTTTATCGCCTCAGCTAATCCGATAGCGCCTCCAACGTTGGGTGTTCCAGCCTCAAACTTCCATGGTAGACTATTCCATTCTATAGTGCAACAATCTTTAATTTTACTATATTTTACTGACTTTATCATGTCCCCTCCTCCAATAAATGGATCCATATTCTCCAACAACTCTTTTTTACCATACAATATTCCTATGCCTGTTGGCGCAAGCATTTTATGTCCAGAAAAGGCTAGAAAGTCTATGTCCAGTTTTCTCACATCAACTGGCATATGTGGTACTGACTGAGCTCCATCAACAACCAAAATAGCTTTATTTTCGTGTGCTAGTTTCGAAATCTTTGATATATCGTTTATTACACCGGTTACGTTTGATGCATGTGCTATAGTTATAACTTTTGTTCTTTTTGTAACAAGTTTCTCTAGACACTCGTAGTCTAGTGTGCCATCATCTTTTATGTCAGCATACTTTACTTTAAACCCCCTTAGTTTCGACAATATTTCCCATGGCACTATATTGCTATGATGTTCCATAATTGTTGTTATCACTTCATCCTCTTTCCCAAGATTATGTAGGGTCCAAGAGTATGCGATCAAGTTTATTGCCTCAGTAGTATTTTTTACGAAAACTATTTCCTCTATCCCTCTAGCATTGATAAGCTTTGCAGTCTCCTCATGTGCTCCCTCATAGAGTTTTGATGTCTCTTGCGAAAGTGTGTGGACGCCCCTGTGAACGTTTGCATTATATTTGCTGTAAAAGTCTTTTACAGCCTCTATAACTTGAACTGGCTTCTGTGAGGTTGCCGCATTATCAAAGTATATTATATCGTAGCCGTTAATTTTCCTTTGAAGGATTGGAAAATCTTTTCTAACTTCAGCTACATTAAACATTATATTTCGCCTTCAAACTCTCCTATTTTTTTAGCAAGTATTTTAGCCAGCTCCTCTTCCTCTAGTGCCTGCTTTTCTTCAAATGTTAGCTCACTTGGAAGCCATTCTGGTGTACTGCCCTTCATTTTATAATATTGTCTTATTGCCCTTCTTAACGCTCCAACAGCCAAGATTCCGCAATGGAATTTTACTGCAGGCAGTCCTCCTACTTCGTTTGAGACAGTCTTCCATGATGTCTTCCATGCCTCATCAAGTTTTTTGCCTTTAACCATTTCCGTTAAAATGCTTGACGTTGCAATGTTTGCAGCACACCCGTAGCTTTCAAATGAAGCCTTCACAATAACTT
>JACIWG010000225.1 GCA_014361085.1 Nitrososphaeria archaeon | reverse complement strand
AAGAGAAGCCTAATATGAAAAATAGTGATATCAAAATTGTTTCGTTTGCAAAAAATATTAGGCTTAAAGGAACTAAACCTAAAAGTATTGTAAAATAATCTTGTATTCTCTCTTTACCGAAAATGGTTTTATTTGATAAAGCAAAAGCTGACAGTCGTCCAAAATTCATGACACTTAACACTAGTCCTGAAACATTTAATGAAAGCATTCTTTTTTCAGCGTAAATTGGAAAGAATGTTAAAAGAGTGTAGCTTAAAACACCATATATGAATGGGGTGAAAAAGATAGGCTTTAACCTAAAATTACCCTTATACTCTTTATTTGCTCTATTTTTTAAAGTCATTTCCTCTTTTCCTATTATTGAGAAGATAAATGATACAATCATTAGAAGTATTGATAGGAGGAGAACATTTTTTGCACCATAAAATTGATAGAGTGAACTACCCAGGTATGGTGCGATAGTTGCACCAAAACCCCACATAATATTATATACCTGCAGTCTCCTTTTACTGTCGCCTATTATGGCCTCCATTGAAGGCCAAATAAAAGACCATCCAACACCTTCCACAACTCTTATTAAGATAAATAAGCTTGGATGATAAATTAAAATATACATGATATAACATAATGATACAACTACTATTCCACTCAAAAGTCCCTTTTTCCTTCCAATCTTGTCTGAAAGACGGCCTGCTAAAAAAGGAATAAAAATGTACGGTACGCCTGCTGAGGCGCCGATTAATCCTACTTCAATTTCAGTTGCACCAAGTTGATAAGCGTAGTAGGGAATGTATATTGATGTGAGAACCATTGCAGTCTCCGCTGAAAATGCGATCAACTGGAAAATTATTGATACTTCCAAAAGCTTTTTTATAAAATTATATTGGTAAAGCACAATCTGTCACTCTTAAACTCTTTGGTAAAAATGTACATTTTATAATCTTTATTGAGAAAATTTTAAACATATAAAAGCAAATAAAATCATATCTTAGTTGACCAAGTATGAGAACATTCTGTGTTGTTGGTAAATCGGGTGCCGGTAAAACAACATTAGTGGAACAGCTTGTGAAGGCTTTAACTTCAAAGGGATACTCGGTGTGCACAGTTAAGCATACACATTTAAGGAATTTTGATTTGAAGGGAAAGGATACTATGCGCCATTTAGCTTCAGGAGCATCAATTGCTGCAGGATTAGCTGAAGATGAGACAGTAGTTTTAATGGGTAAAAAGGATATAGAGTATATTAAAAAATTGGCGTCTCCAATAGACTTCTTAATCATTGAAGGCGGTAAAGGGCTTGTTTGTCCAAAGATACTTGTTGGAGATATTGATGCCACGGGAGAAAATTATATTGCAAAATGGAGGCTTGGAGAACCTGTTGAACCAGTTTTGGAGGCAATATTTAGGTTGCCAGCTGATTCTGTCCAATTATATGTTGATGGCAAAAGAATAAACATTAAACCGTATATTCAAAAGGCAATAATATCGATGTTGATCGGATTCATTTCAACTTTAAAGGGAATAGAGAGTATGGATAGGGAGCTTGTGGTAAAGGTAAATTTAAGAGAATTTAAAGAAAAAGAAAAGGTTGAGGATCTTTTATGAACGTTTTCTTGCAAACAGATAGAATCCTATAGAAGTTAGTATAACACTCATTATTATTACTGCAATTGTCATGTCATAGTATAACATACCATTTTCTAGACCTGAAGTTGAGACTATCTGGGCCATTACTGCGGCAGCAAGCCCTCTCGGCATCATAACAGCCATAAGTGGTTTTTCGCCACTCAAAACCGGATTTTTTAGTGATGAGACAACAACGGCACCATATCTTCCAATAAGAAGTAATCCTGTTAAAATTAATCCGTACAAGAATGGTGTATAGTTGTTGATGGAAAGTATTAGTCCCAAGTTTACGAAAAAGAATGTTCTTAAAAGAAATGATATCTGATATTCAAACTTTTTCATTATCTCTGTTGCCTCTATAGGTTCTTGAATTTTTAACATCCTACAAATTTCTCTTCCATTACCAAGTATTAGGCCAAAGGTTAGTGAAAAAATGGCTCCATTCCCGCCCAAAAATTCTACTATAGAGTAGAAGAGTAATACTATCGTTAAAGTCATTATATCATCATATGGTTTTCCCCTAATACTTCTTAGGACCCTAAGCCAGCTTACACCAACTATTGCCCCAATAACTATTCCTGTAGAAAATTGGCCAGTTATCTGTACAGCGGCAGTAGAAAACATGTTTTCACCAACCATGGGTGTTTTAAGAATTTGAAGTAAGGTTATACCTATGACGACAACA
>JACIWG010000224.1 GCA_014361085.1 Nitrososphaeria archaeon | reverse complement strand
TTTTCTTTGTAATAGCTTTCTCCACCTTCTTTGGATCTATGTTCCAAGTATCTGGCTCAACATCGACGAAAACAGGTGTCGCACCTAAATGTACTATTGGGTTGACTGTCGCTACGAACGTTAAGACCGGAACTATTACTTCATCGCCAGGACCTATGCCAAGTTCGTACAATGACATGTAAATAGCAGCTGTCCCAGACTGAACTGAAACCGCTTTACTAACTCCAATGTAGTCCGCGAACTTTTTCTCGAATTCTGGCACAAACGGTCCTGCGGTCGATACAAATGTGCTATCGATACATTGAAGAAGGTATTCCTTTTCCAACTCCCCTAAGTTTGGGGCGTCTAGAAGTATTTTTTTCATGAACATCACCTCACAAGTTATAAATATCAGGCTTGTAGTACTCAAGGTTTTCCTTAATCCACTCTATTGTTTCCTTCAAGCCATCTTCTAAAGTGTATTTTGGTTCCCAACCAGTCAGTCTTCTTGCCTTTTCAGCATTTGCAACTAATCTTTCAACCTCAGATTTTTCAGGTCTTAATCGTTCTTTGTCGACAATTATCTCAGCTTCCGTACCTATAAGCTTCATTATCAACTTTGCCAAATCCCCAACTGAAATTTCGTTTCCTGTCCCAAGATTAAAGACATCTCCTAAACTTTTCTCATGCAGTCCCACGGTCAAAAAACCATTAACTGTATCTTTAACGTAATTCAAGTCGCGCGTTGGTTTAAGGTTTCCAAGTCTTATCTGCCTTTTACCAGATAAAAGTTGGGAGATTATTGTGGGAATTATTGCTCTCGCAGATTGTCTGGGTCCGTAAGTGTTGAAAAGTCTAACTATGGTAACGGGTAACCCAAATGAACGATAATAACTCAGGACCAGATGGTCTGCTGCAGCTTTAGAGGCTGCGTAAGGCGATTGTGGGTTGTAAGGATGGTTTTCATCTATCGGTACGTATTGTGCAGTTCCATACACTTCACTTGTTGACGTGTGTACTACTCTCTGAACCCCAAGTTTTCTAGAAGCTTCCAAAACGTTGTAGGTACCTTCTATATTTGTCTTTACATAGGCAAGCGGGGAAATGTATGAATAGGGTATACTTATAAGTGCAGCTAAGTGGAAAACGATGTCGACACCTTTTATCGCATCGTACACGCTATCGAAGTCACGAATATCTCCAGTGTATATCTCTATGTACTTTAAGTACTTTGATTTTTCGAGCCATCCCCAATCGTTTTTGAAATTATAACGTACGAACGCCTTTACCTTGAAACCCTTTTCAACAAGAGCCTCAACTAAATGAGAACCTATGAAACCTTCGGAACCAGTAACTAATACCTTCATTTTTTTCATCTCCGATTTTATGCAAGACAATATCAACCAAATTTGTTGAAAGCTTCTGGCAACTAAACTATCTTTCTGAATAACGAACGCCACCAAAATTCCCAAAAGAAGGTATACCAAAATGAATGATTAAATTGGTAGTCAAAAACTTTCTTGCATATAGAGTATAGACCCTCGACTTCATCAAAAGCGGTCACGGCGAATATATTCAACATTTTTACGTGGATTTTAGGGTTACGTTAACACTTTCTCAGCCCGACAACCCAAGTTTTGCTTGCTGCCCGTTTTGCAATCTGTAATTCAAGTAATCGTTCTAATTTCTACTAGCTCCACGAACATACTGTCCTTAGGCATTTCAAATATTCGCATTCTACTATGTTCCTTACCTGCCTTTGATTAAACGCTTAAGGGCTTAAATAGCATTGCCATAAAATAAAATTATTCACGATATTCAATTGCTAAATCCCAATTTCGTGTTCCAAAAAACTGATGTAATTCTCCTTCCAGTTTTTGTTCCAAAAATAGTTCAAGTCGTAACTATTATCAGCTCTCTTATCGTTTCTTATAAGTTCCAGCAGTTCTTCAGCGTCGCTGAACCACAGCCCCAGATTTTCGGGAATATACAGCTCGGACAAAGGATGCCTGTAAATGTATACCGGCTTTCCAAAAGACGCGGCCTCGAATATGGTAGTAGAATAAACGCTAACCACGTAATCAGAAGAATGTATTAATTCGTAAATATCTCCCGAACTGTTCACCTCAATGTTCTTATAGTTAAACAACCCTTGATACCTTTCTTTGAAAGCAACTTCTCCAGGATGCAAGCGGAACACAATTCTGTAGTGGTCATCTATCATCCTTGATAATTTCTTTGCCAGGTCAGCGTTTATATCAGTTACTGTCCACTGAGATACAATAAGAATTGTCTTGTTCTTTTTCCCAATGTTGCTTGGGACTTTGTTGTTGACTT
>JACIWG010000223.1 GCA_014361085.1 Nitrososphaeria archaeon | reverse complement strand
AAAAGTGTTAGAAGAAATTGAACCTCTTTTAGAAGCTTTAGGCTAGTGCTCGTTAATCTTACAACTTTATCATTATCAATATAGCCATCGGCTGTAAAAAGTCCTCTTAAAAATGATGCTAACGAATTCGAACTTAAAGACCAAACCATTTTTGGAATGATTCTCTCCCCTTCCTTCTCTAAAGAGTCACCTAACAACCCCATTATCTCCTTGTATACCTTGGTTGAATAATTGTATTGGATCTTGTACTCGTTCTCACTTAATGTGTAGGTGTGTGAGTGCGGGTTTCCACCTAATTTTTCTATACCCTTTCTTAATCTTTCTTCAGCCATTCTGTTGTTTGGACCAAGATACCATGCAACATAATGTTTGTTAAATCCACCATAACCTATTAACCAACCGAGTGCAAATGCTATGTTAGAATCAATGTCAACACCCCCTTTGTAAGCCTGGTTAGTATATTCTGGATGTATTCTGCCTAAGGCTATCTCTTCTCCAGCTTGCAAGTCTTTTGCCTCTTTCCATCCGTTTTTTGTTAGGAAACGGTGCTCTGGTGTAACAGTTATCTCATAGCCTTCGTGTGTTTCAATTTTTAATCCATTCCTATAGCCTGTGCACAAAACCCATGCTTCTACAGCCTCTGGTTTTATTAATTTAAGAACCCCATCATGACTAGTTTCGTATATAACTTCTTCTCCGGCCACTGTGACAAGGTTAACTTTAAAGGCGTCCACTTCTTTATCTCCAACTAAAACTCTGCTTGCAGGACCAGCATTTTTTGCTTCATTGAACAGTTCAGAGGCGGCTTTCCACCCCTCAGGTGTTAATACTCTAGTTTCCTTTGAAACACATGGGTTAGTTGTCCTTATCTCACCTAAAGCTTTTTTGAGAATGTTTCTTTTGTTAATGTGGTCTAAGAAAATTACTCCTGGATCTCCTGTCCTCCAAGCCATTTCAGCTATTTGGTGAAAGAGTGATTTTGGGTTCACTTCCTTCCAAACTTTTCCGTCTCTCGGGTTTCTTAGAGGATATGGTCTTCCTTCCTCATAATATTTCCAAAAGTCCGGTGTTATTAATACGGAAAGGTTATAGTTTACAAGCTTTCCCTCTTCCCCCTTTGATGTAATAAATTTTTCAATATCAGGATGCCATATTTCGAGTATGCCCATGTTTGCTCCCCTTCTTTTTCCACCCTGCTTTATCACGTCTGTAACTTTGTCAATTATTTGCATGAAGCTTGTTGGCCCAGACGCTACTCCTCCTGTTGAAAATACAGTGTCCCCTTCTGGTCTTAATTTTGAAAAGTTTATTCCAACCCCTCCACCTGATTTGAATATTAGGGCTGCATCCTTTGCCGTGTCCATGATAGAGTCTATGCTGTCTTCAACATCGAGTACAAAGCATGCTGAAAGCTGGCTTAACCTTGCGCCAGCATTAAATAGTGTTGGAGAATTTGGTAGAAACTTTTTTTCAACCATCAACCTATAATATTCTAGAAAACTTTGATAGTATTTTTCGAATTTGCCTTCTAATAGCATGCTCCAAAACTGGCTCCAGGGAACCTTCATTTTGCCCGCGTCATTTAATTCATCATATAATGCTTTCATTCTCTCAAGATGGTGCTTGTTCCAAGTGAACGTGTAACCTGTATCGTTTTTGCCTAAACCAACTTTGTTACTCCATTCTTCAAAATCAAATTCCTCAAAGGGATGAGGACCTATTTTCTCATCTCTAGAAAAGACTTCATAATCATATAATATGTCAGGTATAACAACTAATGCTGCAACACGTTGAAACATTCTTTTTGGGTCTTCTATGAGCTTACCCTGCTCATTTCTTAAAAGATATCTTGAAACGATAAGCCTTATAGCATTTAAGCTTAAACTTTTATCTACTTCGTCAACATAATCCTTTTCTAGTAAAATCATCTTCTCCTTTCTAATATTTTCCCTTTCACGTCTATAGAGAATGTAGGCCTTGGCAACTTCATATAGTCCATATTTTACAAGAGCCAACTCCACAATATCCTGAATTTCTTCAACATGAGGGTATACATTTCCTTCACCAAATTTTTCATCAATAACCTTCAAAACATGTTGAACAACTTTCCTTAAACTTTCCTTATTATATTTTCCCACACTGAACATGGCCTTTTTTATAGCATTCTCAATTCTTGAGACATCGAAATCAACAATACGTCCATCTCTTTTAATAACCTTTTTTACTCTGTATCCTGTGGATTGCGACAACTTTAACCCTAACATTAGTAGATAAGATATTGTTTTTAAAAGTTACCGATTGATGCTATCACGCTAAAAACAAAA
>JACIWG010000222.1 GCA_014361085.1 Nitrososphaeria archaeon | reverse complement strand
ACTGAAGGTTATAGACATAAAAAATACAGGACATAAAAGGTTAACACCAGGATACCTATATCAGACAGCAGCATACGCACTACTTGCGCAAGAACACTTCAAAAAACCAGTAAAACACATAATAATATATTACATAAAAAGTGATAAAATCTTTGAAATAAAAATAACGGACACAATAATGGAACACACACTATGGACAATAAATAAAATAAAAGAGATAATAGTAAAAGAAAAACTTCCGAGAACAAAAAGAAACAAAGAATGTTATGGATGCGGATACTTTAGGTTTTGCAAAGGATTATAATTTTCGCAACATATTTAAGGCCTTTCTTTTTATAATCAACTACTTTAGTCTCTGCATTCTCTTTATGAGATTCTCAAAAAAGCCTGTTGGCATGTTCACGGACATTTTTTCTTTCAATTCTCTTTATGAGATTCCAATGCTTTCGTCAAGGGCTCTGCTAAGCTTCTCCCATCTTTCAATTCTCTTTATGAGATTCATTTCCCCGAGTTTGTCAGGACCGTACTTGCATATCACGCTTTCAATTCTCTTTATGAGATTCATACTTTACTGGAGCAGGGATAATGTTACACGATTACGCTCACTTTCAATTCTCTTTATGAGATTCGAAGAATACAAAAAGGCAAAATCTGTAGCAGGTCATTTTTCTTTCAATTCTCTTTATGAGATTCGTGCATGTGTTGCAATGCGAATGGTCAGCCCCTATCTAAACTTTCAATTCTCTTTATGAGATTCTTTCAATTATCATAGGAGATACTGTGACTATCCATGTTTTAACAACTTTCAATTCTCTTTATGAGATTCCGCTGAAGCTAAAATGATAATAGACGTGGACGGTGGGAACTTTCAATTCTCTTTATGAGATTCGAAGCGACTTCAGGAGTACATACGTATATACAATAGTCTCTTTCAATTCTCTTTATGAGATTCATTAGAGAGCATGAACCGGTAGTGCCTTACATGTGTAATAGCTTTCAATTCTCTTTATGAGATTCCTCACATTAGAAAAGGTTTTCTTTCTCCCCTATACCCTTTCAATTCTCTTTATGAGATTCTACAAGATAAACTAAACGGAAAAAACATGACAATATTAGTCTTTCAATTCTCTTTATGAGATTCAGTAAGATACTGGTTCGTGAAAAACGCTAAGGTAGTGGAGATCTTTCAATTCTCTTTATGAGATTCTACGACAAGCCGGTTGGTGATATGTACGGTATATTTTCCTTTCAATTCTCTTTATGAGATTCTAGTGGATACAAAGGGAAATGTAAAAGAATACTGGAGCATCTTTCAATTCTCTTTATGAGATTCTTCGGTATGGCACCCGACATATGGGTATTCGTGGAACTTTCAATTCTCTTTATGAGATTCTTAACGAGTGGGTTGGAAAAACAATAACAATAACACGATGGCTTTCAATTCTCTTTATGAGATTCCTACGAATGGGGATTGAAGGCGAAAGAGAATGTAGCTTTCAATTCTCTTTATGAGATTCTACACTGACGTAATTGATGACCTTGTAGCAGCCGGTATACTTTCAATTCTCTTTATGAGATTCCGTTCAACGGAACTAAGGTCTTGTTTAATGGTTACGTTTTTCTTTCAATTCTCTTTATGAGATTCCTTTGATGGTGTGCAAAGAATGCAGTGAAGGCAAAGGAGCTTTCAATTCTCTTTATGAGATTCCATATTATAACAGAGAATCCGAATATGCCATCTCTTAATGTCTTTCAATTCTCTTTATGAGATTCCAGCGTATTGTTGCAGCTGCTGCGGCTGCAGTAATACTTTCTCTTTCAATTCTCTTTATGAGATTCCCGACCCTATATTTTTGTCTTTTTTGTTAAATAAACTTTTTTATCACCTCCTTTTACATATTAGTTTCCGCTACCCCCAGACTTGCAGTAGAGTATATAAAGGGTAGAAAATAGTTGTGTTGAGATAATCATTGAAAGTTTATCCAAAGATGTGTTTTCAACTGATCAGGTAATTGTGTTGGAACTTGGCTTAATAAAGAAAGAATTGAAGTTGTAAGTGCGGGTTTTGTGAAAATTGATAATGAAGTTGAAGATTTAGAGGCCAAAATTTATGCTTTAGTTTTCAAATTATATGGACTAAATGAAATAAAAATAGTATTTATTTTTTTCCGCAAGGTATGGAAAACTATAATAATTTTCCCAAATTTTTATATTTATGTTTTTATCCTATTAGGGATTAGTGATGGGAGTGGCTAAATTGTTTTTTTGCTCTGTGGGTCTCTTTTTAGAAGACGGTGGATGTATGGTATTTGTCTTGTCAATAAGTGTTCT
>JACIWG010000221.1 GCA_014361085.1 Nitrososphaeria archaeon | reverse complement strand
TATTGTATTCGAAACTTTAGAACGATAGGTTTTCAATTCATTTTGGAATATGGGTTTGGGGCTATTGTACTATTTTGTAGACGATGTCTCCTTCTTTAACTCTACCGTTCACCTTTAAGCCTATTGACTGACCTGCTTCAGCCCTTTCAATATTAACTTTTTCAATCTGCATTGATTCTACAGACTGTTCTATGTGTGTTGTTTTACCTTTTATCAGAATCCTGTCGCCTACATTAAGTGTTGCGGTTAGGGCTACAACTGCTACACTAATTTTTGGATAATAGTGTGTCACTTTCCCAACTTCTAATTTTTCTTCTGGCATCGTGTAATATTTAGTTATGCTTATTGATAAATTTTTCTAAAAATTTAGGGGGCTAGATGTTCTTGTACAATAGTTTTCTTAGTTCTTCACCCTTGTTCTTCCAGAAACTGTATAATATTCTTAGGTCAGTTGCTAGGTTAAAGTCTTTCACACCCAGTTCAACATACTTTTCTATTTCTTTTGGATCACCGATTTCTACTCTCGGCCTCTTGTCCATTTTCAGCGCAGTCTTTATCGCCTTAAGCTCAGCCTCCTTAACCTTTGGATCATTTAAGCCCCATGGTGTTCCAGGTTCTCCAGATAGGCCAAGACTTAATCCATAGTCCCATGGACCGAACTGTATCATGTCAACGCCTTCAACAGACAATATTTCTTCAAGATGCTCGACAGCGCTCTTTTTCTCAATCATAAATGCTATGACTGCTTCATTGCATGCTCTCCTATAGTCTGCTACAGAATAGTTTGTGAAAACATATCCTCCAACCCTAAAGTTGCCTATACCCATTATCCCCTTAGGCTCACATCTTACAGCCTTAACCGCTTCCTCAGCATCCTCAACAGTTCTTATGTCAGCGAACAGGAAATTCTGTATACCAGATTGAAGTGCTTTTGCAGCAATGTAGCTTCTTGGTATACCGTCAACCTTTATCATAGAAGATAGTCCATAAAGTTCTGCTGCACGTGCAATATTCTCTAGATCAAATAGTGTCCATGGCGCATATTCCCCAAGGAATTCGAAGTAGTCGAACATGCCTGTTTGGCCTATTATTTCTACAACAGCAGGCCATGGAGTCAAAATTCTTGTTCCAATTGTCGGCTTCCCTTCTTTTATTAATTCTCTCATTTTATTTTTTATCAACTTATATCACATATTCATTGATAATTTTCGCATGCTATTTAAATTTTCTTACAAAATGTTTAATATAGTTTTGGAGGAGAAACATTATATTCTTCCGCAACCTTCTTAATATTCTCCCAAACATCCTCGTAAACTGGTATTCCATCCTGTAATCTTTTTAAGTATTCTCTATGTTCTGGTTCACCAGGTAAAAGAATTTCTTTGAAGCCTTCAGCCAATGGAGCTGATTTGATAATTTCTATAAGCTCAAGCATATCCTTTCTATATTCTCCATATGGTCTAAAGTGTTCAATGTTTACTGCTTCAACAACGAAACCACCCTGTGTAGCCCATCCTCTTGGAATGTGATGACTAAAAGGTGCACCGACAAGTATGCCTGCCAAAACTTCTACGCTCAAGCATAAACTGTAGCCCTTGTATCCTCCAAAAGGTAAGAGCATGCCACCATCAAGAAAAGCTTTAGGGTCTGTAGTAGGTTTACCGTTTTTGTCAAGAGCCCAATCTGGTGGTATCTTTTCACCTTTAGAGGCATATACTGCAATTTTTCCAGCTGCAACAGTGCTTGTAGCCATATCAACTATGATTGAAAAGTTTTCGTCTACAGGAAAGCCGATTGAAAATGGGTTTGTTCCAAACACAGGCTTTGCACCACCCCATGGGACCACGATAGGCGGTGAGCTTGTTGCAGCAAAACCTATCATCTTCTCTTCTACAGCCTTTAACGTGTACCTTGCGAGCATTCCAACATGGCCAGTGTTCTTTACACCTACAACACATACTCCATTGGACCTAGCCTTCTTTATAGCCAACTCTGTCGCCTTCATAGCAACAACAGGCCCAAGACCGTTGTCGCCATCTATCAAACAAGCTCCAGAAGTATCTTTCACAAACTTTATATTAGGTCTAGGATTTATTATACCCTGTTTTATTGCTGAAACATAGTGGTGAAGCCTAACAAACACGCCATGTGAGTCAACACCTCTCAAATTTGCCCTGACCAAATGTTCTGAAACTATTTCAGCATCATGCTTGGGAACACCAGTTTTTTCAAAAACAGTTTTACAGAAATCAAATAATTCGTTTGGAAAAACTTTTCCTATACAGTTTGCCATATATCTCATAACAAGGTGAAGTTTCACAGCTTATAAATTTTTAAAAAT
>JACIWG010000220.1 GCA_014361085.1 Nitrososphaeria archaeon | reverse complement strand
TCTAAAATCTTTTTTATTTCATCAACTTTCCCCTTCTTAAGCAAGTATCTTATGCTTTCAGGAAACATGGTTAGGATAAATGGTACAAGAGCTAAGGGAACAATAGCTGTAAAGAATGCAACTCTCCAACCATATTCTGGTAGAATAAGATATGGGATTAGAAGGGAAAGTATTGCACCATAAACCCATGCTGTTTCAACCAAGCCTAAAAAGAGACCCCTATACTTGATTGGAATATATTCTGACACATATACTCCAGGTTGTGGAAGAGCACCACCTAATCCTATTCCAGCAATAAATCGTAGTAGAAATAGGGTGCTAAGGTCCTGTGATAGGCCACAGAGTGCAGTAAAAATGGCTTCTAAAAAGAGTACAATTACTAGAACCTTTTTCCTACCAATTATATCAGCAAGTCTGCCGAAGGAAAGTGCTCCAAAAAACATTCCAAGATAGCCTGTACTTAATAGGTAGCCTACCGTTATTGGATCAAGAAACCATTCTTTGGCAATGGGAGTAACCAGGGCGGCGATAAGCATAACGTCCATGCCAGTTAGTCCATAAACAAGTGAAGATAGCACTAGAATTTTGTAATGGAAACTGTTTAATTTAGCATTATCTAAAACATGGTATACGTTCATCTCTACATGGCAACAAATTTATATTAGTTAAATATTTTTTGCAAAATTTGCTTATAAAATATTATTTTAGGCAAAATTTGCTTAACATAATATTAGTATTTAAAGGAGAACGAATGTAGCTCAAATTGTGGTATACTATAATGTTTAAGGCTTTAACAGGTGCATGAAAATTTTAAAAAATAATATGATCGTGTAATCAATTAAGTTTATATTTTAGAATATAAAGTCAAAAGGCGTTCAGAAATGAATGCAAAAGAAATTTTTGAGAAGGCATCACAAAGCAAACTCTTAAAAGATCCTTATGTTGAAAAAGTCTGGAATCTAATTGGAGACAGAAGCCTGTTCCAGAAATCTCCAGACTACTTGAGAAGCTTGAGAAAAAGCCTTTTTAGGGACGCACTAAAGTTCTTTTCATCAAATAGCGAATACTATGCAAGCCTGTTTGAAAGACTCAAAATAAATCCAAAAAATGCTGAATTAGAGGATTTAGCTAAACTTGCAATACCATCAGATATACTAAGAGGAGACGGCCATAAACAGTTTCTTATAAAAAGTGTTGATGAAGGTGGAGAATATTTTATGTCAAGTGGAACAACAAACAACGTGCCAGTAAAAATATACAGGAGCCCACTGGATTTGGCGATAATGATAAAAGCGAACACAGACCTATTCGAGTACGTTTATGGAGACTATCTTGAACAAGGTAAAGGGTTAGCGCTTTTTATGGCAGCACCCGAACTAAGGTATAGATTAAATTTTGTAGCCTTCGTACACTTAGCTTTGGAAGCTAAAAATATACCACTATTGTATGGAATGAATTTGGTAGAAGGTTCAGGAAGTGGTCCAGCTTGGCAGAAGCTTGTACCAAACAAGGACAATATTACAAAGTTCTTGAAAAGCAGGAAGGAGCCTAAACTTTTCTTTACAGCACCAGCTGGAATTTACTTGCTTTCAAAACAGTTTGAGGAACTGAGTTTTGTAAGGAGGCTGATGTATAAGTTTGCTTCAGTCTATCCAGTTCAATTGGGGAGAGGAGGGGTTATTGTAACTGGAGGGGGGACAAAAGGTTTCACAAACCTTCCACCATATGAGGGAATAGTTGAGGTTTCGAGAAAATCTTTTAAGGCTAAGGATAAGAGTGGGAGAGAGGTTTCAACACCTTTTATGGATGTTTTGGGTATGACAGAAACTTTGACAGCCATGATAGACAGATTTGGTGTTATGGATAAGGTTCCTCATCCACTTTCAGAAGTTTTCCTTCTCGATCCGAAAACATTTGAGTGGAAGAATGAGGATAATGTGGAGGGTATTGTTGGAATATACAATCCTTTTACAACATCATGGCTTGAAGTCTTTTACCCAGGAGATCTGATGATATCACATTCATCTGATAGATTTTATGGAAAAGAGTATGTTTACGTTAGAAGGTTGAAGGTTGAAGAGGGTTGGGAGCTTCAGAGAGCTTGTGGTGGAACTTTGGAGGAGCTTATGGGTAGAAGTTGATTGGAGAAAGGAAATAGAGATTTTTATTGAAAAGAAGGTAAGAGAGGTTGAGATTTCTAAAACACTTAATACAATTGATAAAGCACTTTCAGAAATTGAAATTTCAAGGGAGTCTGCTTGGCAGACAATTAGGGATTCAAGGGATGAGAGGTAGTCGTTTTTGTATGTTCTCGATTCAAGTATTTTTTATTATTAATTCTATGGAATATAAGCTGGAACTTGAAAGATGTGT
>JACIWG010000219.1 GCA_014361085.1 Nitrososphaeria archaeon | reverse complement strand
TTCTTGCATGTAATAATAGATTCAGGATAAAGTTTGCACCCAATACCCATCTTGTTAAGGAATGATTCAATACGTTTTAGATCACTGTCGCTTACTTCCCCCTTTTCGTAAACTATAGCAAACTCTGTCATGTATATGCCTTCGTATGCATACAAAATTCATGTTAAAAAATATGTTGGAACCCTATCTAAAATTTAAGATAGAATAATATTTATAATATTTGTACAAAATTGTTTGATAAACATGTAAGGTGATAGCATTGATGGAAACGGTTTTAGAATGTGATGGAAAAATTAGGATACCTGACGAAGTTCTAAAAAAATTGGGCATAAATGTAGGTGACAAAATAAGTATCACGGTAGAAGATGAAAGTATTATTTTGAAAAAGGTTCATGTTGAAGAGGAAGTTCCTCCCCCGCCCCTACACCTACTCTATAGGCCTGAAATAACACATGACCCATTAAGTGGTGAAAAACTTGACAGAAACCTTGAGCTTGAGGCACGGCTTATGACAATACCTGTATTCAATAGACTTGCTAAAAGAGGGTTTTTTATAATGAGTGAAAAAAATAGACTTCTCGCCTTCGGCTTTAGAACTGTAGAGGATGCAATACAATATTTTCTAGACAAGGGGACAATAACATTAGAAGACTTGAGGAAGGCGGGAATAAAATGGAAATAAAATTTATAAAAAATTTTAGGAAAATTATTTTATCCTTTTGTGTCCGTAAATGTTTGTGTCATAGAATGGTGGATTAACAACTTCAGCTTTAACTAGGCGCTCTCGAATTTTAACATTCAATTTAGTTCCAACTTCACTGAATTCCTTTAAAACATATCCCATGCCTATGCCAATATTAAGTAATGGGGAAAATGTTCCACTAGTAAGTTTCCCAATAACCCCATTACCATCATACAGTTCACATCCTTCCCTAAGAACGCCTCTCTCGAGAAGCTTTACACAAACCCTCTTCCTTGAAACACCCTTCTCCCTCTGCTCAAGAAGCGCACTTTTACCAATAAAATCCGGTTTATCGAAATCGATTAACGTCTCAAATCCTGCCTCAATTGGGGAAATACTTTCATCAAGGTCATGTCCGTAAAGGCACATTCCTGCCTCAAGCCTCAGTGTGTCTCTTGCGCCAAGCCCACAAGGTTTTATATTATACTCTCTGCCAGCGTCTAAAATTAGTGAAAGAAATCTTTCCGCTCTTTTACTCATCTGTAATGGTGTGTTCCAGAGATATAGTTCGAATCCATCTTCACCAGTATATCCTGTCCTTGATGCTAGAACATCAAACTCTCCAAGCCTCACCCAATCACACCAATAGCGCTTTATCTTGGACAAGTCTTTATCCGAAAGTTTTTGTAAAGTCTTTATAGCATTTGGCCCCTGAACAGCCAACATCACCACTTCATCTGAAACATCATAAACTTTAACGTTATAATTTGAAGCATTATCTTTTATCCAGTTAAAATCTTTTTCTCGATTCCCTGCATTATATACTAAGAGAAACTTCTTCTCCTCAAGCCTAAAAAGTGTCAGATCATCAATTATACCACCGTTTTCGTTAAGAAAGAACGCGTATCTGCCCTGCAAATTGCTCATATTGGAAACCTTTCGAGGAAGCAGTTTTTCAAGTAAAGTGATAGAATCTTCTCCCTCCACAATAGTTCTACCCATATGGGTTACATCAAACACTCCAACAGAATTTCTTACAGCCAAATGCTCTTCAGCAATACCTTCATAGAAGAGCGCATGCTCAAATCCAGCAAACTCTGTAAGCTGCCCATTAGACTTGTGAAAATTATACAAATGTGTCCTTTTCAAAAGCTTTCCCATACCAAATTGTTCCTCATATACAATTATATAAATTTGGTCTATATTATACTAACACCAAACTTTGTTGCCTCCGATTTAAGATGTTTATCATAAGTATACAATGGTATTCTCATCCTTGAAGCTGACGATAGAATAAGTTTATCATTTAATCTAAGAATACTCAACTTCTCGTTTGAAATGATTTCAATTGCTTTCTCAAAATCACTTTTTCTAACATTAATTAACTCAATCTTACCTTTTCTCAACAATTCCTTAATCTTGTTACATACAAAATTTTCATCCAGACCAAGCTTTTTAAGTACCAAGGCAAATTCAACTAGAATGTTAACTGGAATCCATATTTTTGTGATATCCTCTAGCCTTTCGACAACTTCCCTATGATACAATGAATCTTCCACAGTTTCATAAACAAGAATGTTTGTATCAACTATACACTCCATCCTAAAACTTCACTCCATCCTTCATCGGCAATCCTCTCTATTTCTTCAGGAGGAAGTTTTCGACCAAGTTTGATACGCAAACTTTTTTCCTCACACACAATTTT
>JACIWG010000218.1 GCA_014361085.1 Nitrososphaeria archaeon | reverse complement strand
GTGCCTGTACCTGCCTTGGATGCTTAAATATTCTTTAACAGGATTCAGTTTTGCAGGCTTAAATGTTATCCTTAACCTTCCATCCTCTATCTCGAAAAGCGGCCACACTCCTGTCAAAACAGCCAATCTTGAAACTTCAATAGACTTTGATGTTTCAAAAAACCATCCAGTAGGACATGGTTGTATAAAGTGTAGGTATGCTAAACCCTTCTGCTTAACTACGGTTTCTTTAGCCTTACCAATTTTACATTTCAAATCGTTGATATGAGATAGTGCGCTCGTCGCAATATAGGGTATCCTGTGCATGGACATTATCAAAGGAATATCCTTTCTCCTTTCCCCCTTAACCCCTCCAAACTCTTCCAACAGGTGTTGTCGTAGTATAAGCGCTAAAGGGTGTAGCACCGCTCCTTTGAACGCCAGTATTCATGTAAGCTTCATTATCATAGCAAATGTATAGTATGCTTTCTCCTCTTTCAGCTGCGGCTGAAAGTGACTGTAAGCCTATATCGTATGTGCCCCCATCTCCCGCCCAAACAGCTGAAACAATCTTGTCAGCAATTTTCTTCGATTTATATGTTCCGTATGTTCCCGTCGCGTAAGCTGCACCGGCTGCAAAGTTTGCAATATAGAATGGTACATTTAAAACTCCACATATGAAGCTTATGCCTGCACAGTGTGGTGATACTATCTGGCTTCTTGTAGAATACTTTTCGTCACCAATGGAAACAAATGATGTTAACGGTGCCCCACGACGTTGTGCTCAATAGAGTGGGAACGCTCTACAAAATTTGTTTTCAAAGTTGGCTGCTAAAGCAATCAGCTCCTCACATGCTATAACCCTCTGGACCCTCTACCATGTATTCTAATCTCATAAAGTAGACTTTCTTTATACAAAATGATCAAAGTACAATTTTTTACTATTTTATATAAAAGCATTTCTAAAATTTTTAAGCTTAAATAGAATTGTTTATCCCCCTAATTGTTAGCTGACCAAAAATATGTCATTTAGCATGGGATTAAAAAATAAGTTTCTTTTCACCATCATGGTTCTAATATGGGGTGTGAACTGGTCAGCTATGAAAATAGGTCTTCAAATTGCACCGGTTTTCACATTCAACTTCCATCGTTTTATATTCTCAACCATTTTCCTACTGTTCCTCTGTCTCGTTAAAAAGGTCAGTTGGGTAAAAGATTTACAAACAAATGTTCGCATGATAATATATTGTTTTACCTCAATATTCGGATTCACATTAACCACGTTTGGTTTAATATATCAGTCAAGTGGTGTTGGAGCTGTTTTAACTTACACTCAACCAATATGGGTATTCTTGCTTTCACTCTTCCTTTTAAACGAGAAGTTTTCGTTCACAAAGCTTTTTGGAATATTTCTCGGCCTACTGGGTGTAACCTTGCTCTTCCTTAAAGATGTGGGCTCAATGGCTTCAACCTCATCCATACTAATAGTCTTTGGTGCAATCCTTTGGGCTCTAAGCACCGTCTACTATAAGATGAAATTAGAAAATGTTGACACAATTTATCTAAATTTCTATAACTCGTTGCTTGCAACTTTGACAGCTTTCATACTAAGTTTAGCTTTAGAAAATCCCTTCGCCACTTACAATTTAAATTACCTAATTAACGTAGTATATAGTGGTGTTCTTGCTTCAGGTGTTGGTATGACCATATGGGTTTTCCTATTAAAAAATGAAAACGCTGTAACCCTTTCAAGTTCTAGTCTGATTGTTCCTCTTCTAGCACTAGTGTTCAGTTCAATAATCTTGGGTGAGGAAATCGGATACAGAACAATTCTTGGGTCCACCTTTGTCTTAGCTGGAATATATCTTGTTAATAGAAAAAAGATGTCGTAAAAAATAATGTACTTTTAATATTATTTGCTTTAAACAGTTAAAGGGTGTAAAATATGGTTCTAATAAGTGGTAATACTGTGTCATTAAGGCTGCTAGAATATAGAGACCTAGAATACATTTACCGTATGATTAATAGTCTTGAATCAATTGGTGAATATGATGTTATACAGTTAACTAGTTGGGGTGAGCTTGAAAAGTGGTTTAAAACACCAGTTTCTTCTGACGATTTTGTAATGCTCGTTATCGAAAAGAATGATGACAAGAGAATTCTTGGCTTCGTAGTATATTATATTGTTCATCCGATACTTAAACTATTGGAGATTGGTTTCCAAATCTTTTCAAAAGAGGATAGAGGAAAAGGTTACGCTTCTGAAGCAGTAAACCTTTTACTACGTTTCCTTTTTGCAAGCAAAAATGTTGAACGAATACAGGCAACAACTCATGTTGAGAATATTGGATCACAGAAGGTTCTGGAAAAGAATGGTTTTGTGAGGGAAGGTGAGTTAAGGTGCTCACTTTATAGGAACGGGAAATACTATA
>JACIWG010000022.1 GCA_014361085.1 Nitrososphaeria archaeon | reverse complement strand
CCTTAATTCAAGAAAAAAAGAAAAAGATTGGCAGTGGTTATTTAACAGATACTGGTGCCGCCTATTTGGTGGCGGCTGATTTAGGTGTCAAGTTAGATTTTAATTTACCGTCTACGATAGAAATTAAAGACTTATATGTAGGCGCTAATTCGGTAAATCTTAATTGTAGAATTTGTTCCATATCGAAATTAAAAAAATATATCAAGAGGGACTCTAAAGAAGGTTCATTTCTTCTTTTAACCGTTTTTGATAAAACTGGATTAGTTAAATGCTACGCTTGGGATTCAAAAGCAGAAGAGATTATGGCAATGAACCTAAAACCTAATGAAATAATTCAAATTAAAAAAGCATATGTGAAATTAGATTTTGATAACACTCCTTCCTTACATATTGGACAAAAAGGTTCAGTTGAAAGAATAAACAAACCTGAACTTACTTCCACCTTACCTACATTAGAAGATTTTTCTTACTCAATAGATGATTTTGAACCAAAAAGCACCCTATTCTGCATAAAGGGTATCATAGACTCTACACCAACAATATCCACTTACACAAGAAAAGATGGAACAAATGTTATCATACACTCTTTTCTACTCCGTGGTTTCAAATCATCAACCCAAAGAAAAAGAGTTGTGTTATGGTTGACTGAGGATATAAGTAAAGATATCCCGCCTATCGGCCAAATGGTCGTAATAGGTCCACTAAAATCCAAATCGCTTGCAACAGGTGAAATTGAATTCCATGGAGACGAAAAAACATTCCTTCTTCCATTACAACAAAAATCTGGTATAGTAAGTTTTAAGTCTACACATAATCTTAGCCTAAAAGTTCTTTCAGTAGGCCCTTTAATTAAAACAAAAAAGGGTTCTCCATTAGTAAACGCATTAGTGTATACAGATGATGGTCAATACTATATTTTAATCGGTCTAGAAGATGTAACTTCCTTTTTATTATCAATGAAACCTGGAGAAACAATAGTAGGTTCCTTTACATTTGGCGATAAAAATAAACTAATTTGTTCTAAAGCATCTAATATTGGAAAAAAGTTGGACGTTCCTCCATTCAACATGACAAATTTCTATGAAAAAATTTCAAAAATAAAGTCCAATATTCAAGAGAAAAATAGAATATATTTTCTCAAGGCTGTAGCCATATCACAAGCCATATCAAAAGAAATTCAGCTTAAAAATGGTGGAAGAATAAAACTTTCTGAAATTTTAATAGGTGATGAAACTGATGAAATAAGTTTGATTGCTTGGAGAGATTATGCACAATTGATTGAAAATATCCTCCCTGGCGAAAGATTAATTATAAATGGTGTTGCATTAAAAACTACACCTTCACCTTGCCTAGAGGTGCAACCTTACACTTCAATTTATAGAGTTCAAGAATAAAAATATTTTAGTCCCAGAATGGCCGTGTTCTAATAAAATTCTTTTCTGCTCTATAAATTTCATTTAACAATTCTGTCATATCTGCCTTTTTATCTAATATTCTACCTGCAATTTTGGGTCCGATCCCGTAACCAGAGAGTACAAAAATCGCTTTCTTGCCAAAGTTCTGTATAAGAGAAGAAGTGCTCCAAAGCTTTCTATACTCTTTTTCTTCTTCTTTTGAAAGTTTTTTACCCAATGCGCGTTTTCTAATTATTTCAATTGCTTTTCTATCTTGAACCGATGTAATAGTAACAAGTCTTGAACCGCATAAATTACAATGTATAAAATCATCCACGTCCTTTGTTTGAACAATCTTCTCCAGTTTACCACAGGAAAGGCACAATAATAAATGTCTTCTATTCTCCAATCTTTCTTTAACTATGTTTAACATTGTCTCATCAATATCATATATGCTAGCAACCTCTTTTATAGCATACTTAAAACCAATCTTGGCTATGGGTGAAAAGGTTTCTAACTCTTTATAAAAGATCTGTATGTCTCCATCTCTTATCCTTTTTAAAATATTATATGTTCTTTCCAAATCAAATTTATCTACAAAGATTTCATTTAATACTTCTTTATAAAAAGCTGTGTTAGAGTACCTCTTTAGCAAAAACGAACTACTTTTACTATCGTAAGGAATATCACGTGGCATAATTCCAAATCTTTTCGCAATGTTCCAACCTCGTATACGGAGTATGTTTGTATCCCTTAAAGCTACTGCCAATATTTCTTTTAAATTAATTTCTTTTGATAAAACTTCTAAAATATTCTCAAATGTGAGAAGATGTCCTCCATTAAGAATTATTCTGTAGGGGTCAAAACTATATTCAATCTTATACCCTAACTTTGAAGATAAAAATGTGCTCAATAAAATACCTAGCGTATTATTAACTTTTGTACCAAAGCATGCATGTATCACAAATATATTTCCTCCTTTTCTTTTCTCAATAAATATGCATTCATTATCCGGGATGCGTCCCAATAAATTTTTGGTAGTGTCCAACATTAACTTAAGGAACGCGAATTTGTCAATATTCTTTTTTAAATTTATGTTTTTTCTTAACTTACCAACCTCCTGGGCTGTAAAATAATCAACAGGAATTATTTCACCTAGCCAAAATGGTATCTCACTTTCTGACAAATCTCTTGGTTCTACTTTGACAATCTGTTTTTGTTCATCTATTGAGATTACACTCCATCCAGTGCCTTTTAAGATAAATGGTTTTCCCTCCTCTAATGCTTCATTTATGAACAAATAATCGATGCTTCCTATTCTATTATTGTTAAGTGCATTTATTACGATATACTGAAGATTATCTGGTATCATTGAAATGTTACTAAAATAATATTCATAACTTTTTCTTCCCATATGAACTTGTTCATTTACTACACGAATTACACCCATTTCTGATAAAATCTCTAAAACTGAAAAAACTTCTTCAATTGTTAAATCTTTATAGAAAATAGTTCCTTTTGCAAGCTTTATTATATCCCCCAAATTAATTGTCTTATATACTATTGTCAATCCT
This sequence comes from Nitrososphaeria archaeon, assembly GCA_014361085.1. GTDB lineage: Archaea > Thermoproteota > Nitrososphaeria > JACIWG01 > JACIWG01 > JACIWG01. Next base: position 11,841 of record JACIWG010000022.1, on the reverse strand, counting down.
GCAATATGATGAGCTAAAACATCTAATGCTTTATAATGGATACTTGGTTCCTCAACTATACCCTTCCTAACAAGTTCACAAATTGCCTCTGTTTCTATAAAATCATCCATAAAATTGTTTAAGATAATTCCTTTTGCTATACCACCAACCTTATGCTCACTCCGTCCTACACGTTGAAGCAATTTTGTAACCTGACGCGGCGATTCAATCTGAAAAACTAAAGAAATTGTACCAACATCTATTCCTAATTCTAATGAAGATGTAGAAATTACAACTTTAGCCTTTCCTTCTCTCAAATTTTTTTCAGCTTGTTCACGAACTTCTCTTGAAAGTGAACCATGATGCACTTCTAATAATATCTCTGGTCTTCTTGTCTTAATGATAGAAGCTAAATATTCTGCCATCTGTCTTGTATTAGTAAATATTATAATAGACCCTTGAATTGATTCATCTTCAATTCTTTCTATAATGTTCTCTATTACATCCTTCATTTCCCCGTCAATAAATATGTTTTCAAAAATATATCTTCTAGCATTCTTATCAATAATGACAGCACCTTTTCGTCCTAAGCCAAAAAGAAATGTTTTTACTTTATCTGATGCACCAACAGAAGCTGACAAACCTATACGTACAAATCCTTTTCTAATTTTTTCTAAACGTTCTAGAGATAAAGCAAGGTGTACTCCCCTTTTACTGTTAATCAACTCATGAACTTCATCCACTATAACCCATTCTACATTTTTAAACCATTCAATATAGGCAGGTAAAGTTAAAAGTGCACCTAACGTTTCTGGTGTTGTAATTAATATATCTGGTGGATTTTGTTGGATCTTTCTCCGTAAACCTATGGGTGTATCCCCATGTCTTACTTCTATCTTTAAGTTAAAGTATTCACTATATTTCCTTATCCTGCGTAATAAGTCTCTATTTAGTGCACGTAAAGGTGTAATGTAAAGCACACTCGGTTTCCCCTTAATTTTATTTTCTGAAATATGGAAAAGAATAGGTAATATTGCTGCCTCTGTTTTTCCAGTACCTGTTGGAGCAATAATTAAAGTATTTATTTTGTTTATAATGGCTGGTATTGCTTTTTTCTGAATATTTGTTAAAGTCTTAAACCCCAGCCTAGACACGTGATACAAAAATTTTTCATAGCTGTTTTCCATGGTACTTTCATTAATCAATATTTCCTCTTAGAGTTCGAGTATTCATAGAAAAGGAGAATTAATAGCCCTAAAGTAAACAGTAAATAAATTATCACTGTCCAAAAATTAAAGAAGGATGTAATGTCCACGCCAGAGAATCTTTTCTTCCTATTATATAATTTTTGCCTTTACCTTTAAAAGGTAAAGCTCCGGGCGGGCTTTGAACCCGCGACCTATAGCTTACAAGGCTATCGCTCTACCAGCTGAGCTACCGGAGCTCGCCAAATCTTAATAAAATATGTTTAAAACTTTTACTTTAAGTTGCTGAAAATTAATTTAATAAAAAGATTAAGTTCTTCATCATTAAAGTAATATGTTGTATATTTTCCTTTCCTCTTAGCAAGTGAAAGTGCCTTTAAATGATAACACATCCTTTTTCTTTTTTTGATAAGACATAAATAGTAAAAATCTTTACATGTGCAAAAAAGTGGTTTCTCATTAACCAAATAATCACATTCATCTCCTACGACTGTCCACACCTCGATATTGCTAGGCAAGAAAATATGTCTTTTGACAGCATTCCTATCCACAATTAACTTTATCCTTAATCTTTCTTCCATCCTCATTAAATTTCTTTATTCACCTAAAATATACTTAAATATAAAGTGTATGTAAGTTACTTAATTGTTGGAGACAAAATTAATTCTTCTTTATAAGGATGCTGCAATAAAAATAGAAATTGGAAGAGAACACTTTCTGTGTCTTAGTGACTTACATATTGGCTATTCTCCCTCTAATATCATTAAAATTGACAGTAGACGAATTTCAGCTCTTTTTTCAGAGAAGATAAAAGATTTATGTGAAAAAACAAAAGCTAGAAATTTGATAATTTTAGGTGATTTAAAGCATAAAATTGGTCACATTACCTTAAATGAACAAAAATCGCTTTCATTATTTTTTAGCCAAATTAACTCATACTTTAAAAAAATATATCTTATTTTAGGAAATCATGATGCCTGTATTCAAAATTTTTTGCCAAGTAATGTTCAAATAGTAAAGAGAAGCTTCCTTTTGAACAAGTTCTATCTAATGCATGGCCACACTTTACCAGATCTTAATATTAAAAAATCAAATACTATTATTATGGGCCATATTCATCCCCTATATTCTAAAGAAAATTCACCCTTAAATGGCCAGAGGGTTTGGATTATTATCAAATTATATTTAAAACAAATTTATCCATCTTTAACGAAGCAATATAATCTTATAATCATGCCTACATTTAATCATGAACTGTATTTGCCATCAAATTATGTCCTTTCTCACAATTTTATTGGTAAAAATTCTCCTTTATTAAATCGGTGTAAGAAAGACATATTATCTACAAAAATAATATCTATGGAAGGTGTTCTCTTAAATGAAACTTGAACTACTATTTTTCTGAAACTATTTTTCTAAAGTGAGGTTTTTTTGGTACTAGCGCTATTTCTTTTTTAGATAAAGTTGACTCATTTTGGACAAAAATATACGTTTTAATCCCAAATTTAACTTTCGGTGTAATCGAGCAAAACGAGTAAGGGTAAAATAAAAATGGATCTTCAATTTTAGTAAAGTCATGAGGCAGTCTAATAGTAAGTTCATTATTTTCTATTCTGCTTTCTTCTAATACATATTCATCAAATCTTTCTTCATTTCCTTCAACAATCCACTCTCTAATTAATACGCCCGCAGTAGCATTTTTTATCTCCCCTGATACTTTACAAAATATTTCTTCGTCAGGCTCATAATATGTTTTTCTAAGCAGCAATTTGTCTTCATCCTTATTAACTTCCACTTCTATGTTGTAAACCGGTAAAATTTTTAACCTTATTTCCGTTCGAGGATAAAGTATCTTACCTCCAAATCTTGGTCTGCCAATTACAAGTGAACATCTGGTCTTAAAATGTTTGGTGGAAACAGTTGGTGGAAATGTTTCAGGATATTTGATTTCAGTTTCACCATCATATAGCTCTTTCTCTATAATCGAAGAAAAAATCACTTCATATTCGGGGAAACCTTTCCCCTCCTTTTTCTTTAATAAATCAGAAATTGTAATCACATATAATTTAGTTTTTAAAATTACACCACTATAATTTTTTATTTTTAAACTCTCTCCAGCAAATAAAGTGCTCTTTTCAATAAATACATTTTTTACCATCTAATCCACTTCTACCAAATAATATTCCCTTAAAAGAGATGGTCTTTTAATTACTCTTATCCTTTCATAATCTTTATTATAAAGATGCAATTTAATATTTTTGGATTTTAATCCCCATTTTTCCTTATTTTCAGAAATAAGATATATAATTCGTTGTGTCATATCCTTTAAAAATTTTGTTTTCGATTTATGTGACTTAAGTTCCCTTTCATAAAATTCTAATACTTTTGTTAAGGAAAACCATCTAAAGAAAATTATTACTACTGTACTCCATCCTAGTATTACAAGTATATTTAAATCTAGATATCCAAATGAAAAAATATATAAAATTAAAAACATAAATATGAAAATAAATACCCTAAGTAAAAGTTTTGTTATCAAAAAAATTTTTGCATAGAAATGTGCATTAGAATCCTTAACTGGTAAGTTTATTATGTAATCGGCAACCTCAAATATTCTTCTTTGTTCAGTTTTATCAATTTTATGTTTAATTATATCCTTTGCTTCATCAATCTTAATCTTAACTTTTTTTAAATCGACATTTCTTCCCGTAGTATATCCATCAAATGCTTCTGCTAAGAACAGTAAACTATTCAATGTATTCTTATCCATTTTTATGTTTTCCATCTTTCTATTCATTTTACTGTTAAGGATTAATAAGTATTTGCAAAATCACGTTCAAAAATATATTTAACATAAAAGTTTGATAATTTTTTTCTTTTTTAATTAAAATTAAAATTTTTATAAAATTAAGAACACAATCTTTAAATATGAAGAAGGTGTAAGCCTTGTCTTATGTCGCAAGAAGCACCTACTCTCTTTGTCAGGAGGGCTTCTGGTTTAGTTAGAACAATAGGTCCATTTACTGCTTTCATGATCGTCTTCAGCCATACAGTTGGTGGTGGTATACACAAACTTGCTGTACAAGCAGCTTATACTAGTCCTGGTGCCTACATTCCATATTCGTTCCTTGTTACTGGTCTATTAGCTGGATTACCAACTGCCATAATATATACAATGCTCGGATCAATGATGCCCAGAACAGGTGGTGATTACATATTTATAACTAGAGGTTTAAGCCCAATATTAGGTTTCGTCTCTTCTTGGGGTTTCTGGTTTACTGAAGTCTTAAGTTACGGTATTATCGCTTGGTATTCTATAGACTTTTTTGCAGGCGCATTAACGATATCTGGTGTTGTACTAGATAACCCTGGATTAACCGGACTTGCACAATGGCTTTCTACAATTGAAGGCCACTGGATTGTTGGCTCACTATTTGTATTTGGTTTTGCTTTACTTGCACTATTTGGTATGCGAGTATACAGTTGGGTAGTAAATATACTGGGCACTCTTGCTATCATAGGTGTTATTAGTAATCTTATTATCTTAGGTGGTTTTGGACTTGCAACTGGTGCGGCTGTAACTGGATGGAACCGAGTATTTGGTGAGGGTGCATATCAGAAGATAGTCCAAAAGTCCTTTGAACTTTCCTCACAGTATGGAAGTCTATTCCCAGTTTCTGAATTTAGTTGGACTGACACAATGCGTGCTGGAATTGGCGCAATATGGGCCTACATTGGTATTACATCCGCTGTATACGTAGGTGGTGAAATAAAATCTCCATCAAAAACATTATTCATTTCACAAGTGCTTGGAACAATAGTTATAATGCTCTATTACATTGGATTGCCTGCACTAGTGTATAATGCATGGCGTGTTCCCTCCACTGTTTTAGAACAAACTGGTGCAAGCAAAGTTCTAGAACAAATGGGGATACCACAAGATAGAGTCTATTTTATTGCCCTTTATCAATTCCTAATGAACGATTGGGGCTCAAAAAATGTTGCAACCCTTCTAGGTGTGCCTGAAACCCACTTACTTCCAGCTGGTGTGGTAACGACATATATTGTAACGCTTTTACCTTCTGAACTCGCTTGGCTTCAAGTGTTAAATGGTGTACTAGTTGGAATTGTATTACTAAAGGACATTCCTGCATTCTTCCTAGTAAGCAGTAGAATGATATTCGCTTGGTCATTTGATAGATTCTTCCCAGAAATATTTTCCCGAGTTAACAGCACATTCAATAGTCCTCATTGGGCTATAATTCTAACAATGATTGGTGGTCTACTTGGTGTTGTACTCAATATATTAAGTGGTGAATGGCTTGCTTCAGTAGATACAACAATGTTATATCAGTTCGCAGTGATGGTTGCAGGTTTATCTGCCGCAGTATTACCATTTATAAGGTCAGATATATATGAAAAATCGCCTGCAAAATATTCAATATTTGGTGTACCATTGCTTAGTCTTTTCGGAATAATTGCCTTTGGTTCAAACTTCTACTTCTTAATTGTGGCTGGAACATGGCTAAATCCGGAAAGAGACCTAGTTATGCAAACATTCTGGATGGCTCTTGGTGTTGCAATATTCACCGGTTACCTAATTAACAACGTTAAACGCGGCATCGACGTTAAAACAATATATGCTGAAATTCCGCCAGCATAGCCCCCCTATTTTATTTTTATATATGGTTCTTACAAATGTAAGGTGGCGGCCTTGACTAAAATATTTTTTGCTGTCGATGTTCATGGAAGTACGCCTGTTTGGCGTAAGTGGATAAATGTAGTAAATATGTATAAGGTAGATGTTCTTATTCTAGCTGGAGACTTAACGGGTAAAGCCGTAGTACCTATTTTTAGAAAAGATAATGAATATGAAGCAACAATTTTTAATAAGAAGTATACAGCAAAAAATGAAGATGAGTTGAAGAAGCTTCAAGATATTATTGAAAATATGGCATATTACTATGCTATTATGACAAAGGAGGAAGCAAATGAAATATCAAAAGATCCTAAAAAAATGGACTTATTATTTAAAAATGCTATGATAGATCGTCTAAGGAAATGGTTGGACTTATTATTGGAAAAGGTTGATACCAAAAACGTGATAACAATTGTTATGCCAGGTAACGACGACGAACAGTACATTGATGAAACTATAAAAAGTTATGAAGATCGAAGTATCCTCTATCCATTAGATAAAACAATAACATTGCCTCACAACTATGAACTTGTATCCCATGAATTTGTTAATCCAACACCTTGGCGCACACCACGTGAAGCAGAAGAGGATAAATTGTATAAAATTGTTGAAGAAAAAATAAAAAGGTCTAATGTAAAAGATTATTCAAAGGCTATCTTTAATTTCCACTGCCCACCATTTAATACAAATCTTGATCTCGCTCCAAAATTAGACAAGAATATGAAAATTGTGTATGTAGGTGGCAAACCTTCAATGATTCATGTAGGCAGTACTTCAATAAGAAAATTGATCGAAAAATATCAACCTGTACTCGGATTACATGGTCATATTCACGAAAGCTATGCAAATGATAAAATAGGAAATTCTATCGTACTTAATCCAGGTAGCGAATATACTGAAGGTATCTTAAGAGGATTTTTCATAGAATACGATTCTGAAGGAATAAAAAACTATTGGAAGATTGAGGGGTAAGTGGTGGCTAGTGCTCATTTTATTGGGTTAAGCGAAGAAGAGTTTATAAATGAAGCATTAAAGATTGTTTCAAAAGCAAAGGAAAAAGATATTATTCTGAGAATATTAGGTTCATTAGCTGTTCATCTATATGTCTCCAATGATCCAAAAGCTCTCTCACTACATAGAAAAAGATTTGGGGACTCAACGCATGTATTCACAGATTTAGACCTAGTCGGATATGGAAAGCAAAGAGGTTCGATTGAAAAATTTTTTAACGAACTCCAGTATCAACCAGATAGAATTGTCAATCGTATATTTGGTGACCGTAGACTAATACTCTATCATCCCAAAGGATACTTTACTGTCGACGTCTTCTTGAATAGATTAGAGTTTAGTCATGACGTGTACTTTGGAGATAAACCAGGTAAAGGTCGGTTAGAACTTACATACCCTGCAATAACTCCTACTGACGTTGTTCTCGAAAAGTTGCAAATTCATAAAATAAACAGAAAAGACTTAATTGACCTCGCCGCCCTTTTCCTAGTAAAAGACATAAATTCTGACCCCCTATCAATTGACGGTTCATATATAGCCAAAATTCTAGCCCAAGATTGGGGATTCTGGTACGATGCAACAAATAATTTAAATGCATTAAAATATGTTGTAAAAGAACTTTATGATTCAAAGGAACTTCAAGAAGATGTATACTCAAAAATTATCAACAGAATTGATTTGCTTCTAACAATTATAGACAAAGAGCCCAAATCGAAAGATTGGATAAAAAGAAGCCAACTTGGAACAAAAAAACCCTGGTACAGAGAGGTCGAGGATTCACTCTAGTTTCCTTTTTAGAATAAAATTAAAATGGTGGGGTCGATGGGATTTGAACCCATGCTTTCACGGGCCCGAACCGTGCAGCCTAAACCAGACTAGCTGACGACCCCTTTCTCTCCCCTTTCATCATCAAAAGATAACCATATATACCCCTTATTAAATCTAAGGTTGATGCCGAGAGCGTGCCGAGATACATTTCGCTCGAAAGCTCAGCCTGGTTAGAGCGCTGGACTCATAATCCAGAGGCCGCGGGTTCGAAACCTCAGGCGAAAAGCCCGCTCTCGGCATCTCTATACTTAGAAAAAATTTTCTATTCTTACTTAAATTAATTTTAGTATCATAAAAAAGTTATTGATAAACTGGTGCGGGGGGTGGGATTTGAACCCACGAACCCCTACGGGACAGGGTTCTGAGCCCTGCGCCTTTGACCTGGCTTGGCAACCCCCGCACACTAGCATAGTAGAAAAGTTCAATTTATAAAATTAAATCAAATGCTATCAGTATCTACATTATAATATTGTATTCTACCAGTTTTTCTTATTTAAAGAACAATTTAATATAAACACCTTTCTATGTTCTGGCTTTATGTGTGAGTAATATGGAAGTGAATATTGAAAATAAAATTAATGAAATAAGAATGTTAATAGAAAAAATAAATTAACCAAGCATTAGAGAAAAAACATTATATGTGATCGAAAAATGCTTATTTCAACCACCCTATGTATTTTCTCCTGCAGCTAAGAAAGCACATCATTCTTATCTGGATGGTCTAATCGATCATTTACTTTCAACTACTAATATCGCATTATCTATTGCAACTCAATTAGAAAAAATTTATGACTATAATATTGATTTCGATACAATAATATCGGCTGGTCTTCAACATGACATTATGAAGCCAATAACCTACAACTTAAAGGAATCTGAATAAAAATTCTCCTATAGGCCACTACCTTGATCATTTAACATTAGGTATAATAAAATTATTTCAGGAAGGTTTTCCACTAAAAATCATTCATGCTGTCGCAGCCCATCATGGTGAACCTGGTCCAACCCGTCCTGAAACAATTGAAGCGATGATAATTCATGTTGCCGACTATATTGACTCAAAACTAAACGGAGATATTTTACGGAAAGCAAGAAATATCTGCCAAGAAGAACTTAAAGGCCCTCCCGAATTTAATAACATAAGTCAAGTTTTAGATGTTTTTGAAAAACATAAAAAATACTTGATAAAGCGCAAGACGAACTTACAAAATCTCTATCTCCAAAGACTTAAATTTTTTAAACTCCTCTTAACAATTGTCTTATAGCCGGGGTGCCTGAGTGGTCAAAAGGGCCGGCCTCGAGATCTTACAAGAAAGCCGGTAACGGTCCGTCCGTTGCAAGGGTTCAAATCCCTTCCCCGGCGCTAATCTATTATGTTATCAAAATTTTGAATACTAAATCATTAAAAACCCTTTTATTTAATGCAAATAAATTTTATTTATCCAATTAGTTCAAGTCGACAAGCCTTACTTATAACTCCTTTATTGTAATTTTTTGATACTCCTTTTTATATTCCAACGTTTTGATTTTTAATAAATTTTTCCTAAAATTGATACTTAATCCCTTATATTTTCTAGACAGCTTATTGCATCATATATTTTTACTCTAGCAAATATAGGTAGATTTGGGTCTTCACTTATTTCAGTTAATATTGCTACAGCATTTGCTGCTCTCACACCAAGTTTTCCTGTCCCCTTTTGCAAGTCTGTCATAATTTCTTTTATTGTTTTTCTAATGTTTCTTGGGACTGTTACTGTTTCAGAAATATTTTGTAATACAGCCAATGCTTTATTAACTCTTTCTTGGTTCTCCTTATTAATTGTTGACAATTTCTATACACCTCCATTTAAAAAATTATGCCCCTATTATATCCCCAAAATTATTTAATTTAAATCTTCTATTTTTTTTACTTAAGTTTATTATAATCCAAAGTTACTATTTCCCTTATTCTTTTTGCAATAGTTTCACCGATACCCTTTACCTCCATTAATTCCTTTTCATCAGCAGTAAAGATTCTTTGTAGTGTACCAAATTTTTCTAATAATCTCTCTGCTAAAACTGTACTTATTCCTGGTATTCCAGCTAATATATATTTTTGAATTTCTTTCATGTTAACAGGCTTGACTCCTTCACGAATCTTTACGCTTTTCTTTTTTTCAAGCTGCTCTCTTTTTGCAATACTATAAAGCAAGAAGGCAGTTTCTGAGGGATTCTCAGTTATTATTACAGGAATATTATAGTCTGAAATCAGACTTGCTAGCGCTCCGTAAAATGAACTTAGGGTAATTCTTTCCACAACCCCCTCTTTCTCTATTATTATAATTGGTTTTGAATAGTGCTGTTTAAGATTTAGTGCTTGTGAAAAAAGTCTTCCATCTATTACTGATTCAACAAAATCCTTTATTGTCTTCCTCTCAACACAGATTTCTTCTGATAATAAAAAGTCCCCTATCTCTAATGATTGTTCTTCTATTTCTATATCGTATTTTGAAAGTTCCGACTTTATTTCTTGTTTTTCTCTATAATCTACAATCACTTTTAATTTCTTTAATTCGTTACCAATTGGATTAATAAAATGTTCTAAAGGTAATATTTTCACCTCTTTTTTTATTTCTTTAATTACTTTTTCAGCTTTTCTCTTACCTACCCAAAAGAGTGCTTCTTCTTTTGTTCCTTCCATAATTAGAGCGATAACTTCTCCCTTCTTTTTCCTTCCTGTTCTTCCCTTTCTTTGAACAAATCTTATTGCATCAGAAACATTATCATAAAAAATTACAGTATTGCATTCGGTTATATCTAATCCCTCTTCACCTACTCTTGTCGCAAATAGTACCTTGCATTCTCCCGTCCTCATTTTCTCCAGAACTTCTAACTGTTCTTTTTGAGATTGGTTTAGTCTTCCTTTCTTTCCAATTAAATAAGCTCCTTGGATATTCCAGCTTTTTGCTTTTTCAAAAAGCATTTTCGTAACATATTTATGATTAGTAAAAACTATTACCTTATCTTCTTCTCTAGCGCTCATTAAAATCTTCTTTAATTCAATTACTTTTGGATGTTCCTCGCCAATAATTTGCATACCCTTTGCTATCTCATAAGCCGTTCTAAAATCGGTGTCACTTTTAAGTTGCATAATACTCTTTCCTTTTCTCAAAAGGATTTTCTCGCAATAATCAATAAATGGTTCAATACCATATGTTTCAACAAGGTTAAGGCAGTGATGCAATCTAATCAATGAATTAATTGTAATTTTGTTTTCTATATTCATTTCTTTCTTACGTAGTTCTAAAAGTTCTTTAACAGATCTTGTTCTAGAAAAGTTCGTACTTTTATGTTCCAATTGTTTGCTAATATTTTCAATAGATTTAAGTAAGCTCTGTCTTATTACATTTAAGGCAGGTGTCTGCTTTATTTTTATTACTGTAATCTTTGAGCCAAAAATATATTTTCTAACTTCTGGCTCCTCCTCTGTTATAGTTTCAACAGTGTTTAAGTTTAGTGAATCCAAAATGCTTTGAACTTTTTCTTTTTCAGCTGGAGGTGATGCAGTAAATCCAATTATTCTAATTTCTTTTTTCCTATCGTTGATCTTCTTCCCTAATATTGAATATGGATGATTACCAACTGCATGATGTGCTTCATCAAAAATTATGGCATAGAACTCTTCGATACTAAATATATTTTTTTCTAAATCACTTAAAGTTACCTCAGCTGTAGCGATAACAATCCTTTTTTTCCATGCTTCTATTCGTTCTTCCAATTTTTTTTCTCCAGTAACCTCCGAAATTTCTTTATCTTCTAAATCCAGTATTTCCTTTAATGTAATGGTGTGCTGTCCAACTAAAACACGAGTCGGTGCAATTATTAAAAATCTTCTTGTGTTATTTTCAATTAAAGATTTTGCAATAAATAATGCTGCAATAATAGTTTTACCTAATCCTGTCGGTGCTATAATTAAACAATTCCTCCTAAGACATACGTCTGAAAATTTATCCTGATATTCCCTAAATTCAACTTTGTTCTTTTTTATAAATTGCATTTCAACAAATTGCATAACACGCCTTTCTTTTTATCCAAATATCAGTTTAATTAAAGTTTCTGAAAGCTAATTAAATAGGTATTAAC
>JACIWG010000217.1 GCA_014361085.1 Nitrososphaeria archaeon | reverse complement strand
ATAGTTATCAGCTTACCCCTTATTTTAGGCAAGTACATATCCGAATAATTTAATTCCCTCAACAACTGTTTAACCTCTTTAATGTTTATCTTATTTCCTCTTTCCTCAAACAATCTACACAATCTGCTAATAAGTGGGCCAATATCAAATTGGAAAATAGGCAGTTCATGCCACATATCAAATAATCGTTTAACAACAACGCTTAAATTTTCTAAATCCGATATTTTAATATCTGGATGCAATAACTCAGTTTGCGATTGAAAAATATAATAGTATCTTTGTATTGCAGCAAATAAGGAGCCTGAAATCAATAAAGCATAATTAATTTGGTTAGTACCCCCAATCATGTTCGCCCATAATTCCTTATCCCTAAACGCTCTAACTGTAACCCCAATCTTGAAATAGCAGTCATCAAAATTGTCATGACGAACTTCCACCAAATAAATGTCCTTAATCCAATCACCACCATAAAAAGGAGTAAAACTTGAATCCCGCAGATAATTTAATAATCTAAACAGATATTTAGCTATAGCTTTACGCACTATCACAGAATCTCCACAGCTTCTAAACCAATCATCACGAGCATTCCCCTTAATCGAACCATCAATAATTTCTTTAGAAGTAAAAAGTATCAACCCCTCCGGAGCACCTTTAAATTCCTGCCCATATTCCCCAGACGTTAAGAAAAATTCTTTAGCAACCCTATCACCTAATGATGCAGCCTTCAACATAATATAAACATAGGTAAGAGGAACAGTTACAGCACCCGGACTCTTACCCAACCCACTTAAATGCCACACACCCAAACCCCTACACCCTCACCTCAATTATATCACCAACAACAAACTCAGGAGTATGAGATTCTACAACAACAGCACCACCCAACCTCGGATCATATACTGCCACAAATTTAGTTGGATGATAATAATGTACTAGATAACAGTATAACCACACAGGAGCACGCCCACCTAAAACAACACCCCTAGTAGGATCAACTTTAGGAGGAACAACCTCTTTCAAAACATTTGGAATAATAGAATTTTCCAACTGAAAATGAACTAAAGTAAAACCTTCCCCTTCTAACAAACTAAAATTCAATTTCCCTACAGGCACAAGACACTAAAAGATTTTAATATATTTAAGCTTTATTTAAAGCATACCATAATCAATTTTTTTTTATTTCAATTTTTTGTATTCTTCTAAACAGTTCATATCATATTCCCAAATGGTACCTGAAAAGTAATAGTCATCATTAATTTTCTACCCTTTATATACCCTTTTGCAGGTTAGAGGGTAGCGGAAAAATGGTTATAAAAGAGGCTTTAAAAAAGTTTATTTAACACAAAAGACAAAAATATAGGGTCGGAATCTCATAAAGAGAATTGAAAGTTTACCAATATTTTTTATGATTTATACAGTTGCACAGTTAGGAATCTCATAAAGAGAATTGAAAGTCCATCAGGGCTTTGGCTTTCGTTTGCCCTGCTAATGCCTGAATCTCATAAAGAGAATTGAAAGCCATAGTATGGGTTTACCTAGTATTTGTTCTAGGCTTTCGAATCTCATAAAGAGAATTGAAAGGTAGTTTCAAAATCTTCTCCTTCAACTTCATAACATCATGAATCTCATAAAGAGAATTGAAAGTTGATTATGCACGTATTACATGCTTTCATAAGGGCGTGAATCTCATAAAGAGAATTGAAAGTATAATCCCTCTATAGCATTTAATGGTTTTACGTATTCTTGGAATCTCATAAAGAGAATTGAAAGCCGAAGGTGAGGTAAAATGGTAAAAGCCTGCAAACATTATGGAATCTCATAAAGAGAATTGAAAGCACGCATAACAGTCTTAAGATACTCGTTAATAATTTTAACTGAATCTCATAAAGAGAATTGAAAGATTATAATACCTTCCTCGTAGAGAACATCCATCACCTTACAGAATCTCATAAAGAGAATTGAAAGTCTGTATTATGCCACTTGTCCCTGTAACTCTTATACCATGAATCTCATAAAGAGAATTGAAAGCAGATATGGTATGGAGGATGTGATATAAGATTAGATGAGAATCTCATAAAGAGAATTGAAAGAGAAGGCAATCATCCTATGCATCCACCACATTCTCTTGGGCCGAATCTCATAAAGAGAATTGAAAGCATCACATGTCCATGGGCGGTTAGCCCATGGCCATACTAGGGAATCTCATAAAGAGAATTGAAAGACATTACGGCACCCATTTTCTGATATAGTTCTTCGATAGAGAATCTCATAAAGAGAATTGAAAGTAGTAACCCAGTGTAGGCATTCGTCAAAATATTTTCCAGAATCTCATAAAGAGAATTGAAAGTTTAAGTCCCATTTCATTGCTTTTGACATGAAATATCCGTGGAATCTCATAAAGAGAATTGAAAGCCATTTGTCCTTTTGCCATACCAA
>JACIWG010000216.1 GCA_014361085.1 Nitrososphaeria archaeon | reverse complement strand
CAATCTTATGTTTTCGGCAGGCTATGCTCATAGTATGATATCACTTCTGCCACATGAAGATGCTAAAATGCAGTTGGAAAAGGGATTAGAAATTCATAGAAAGATATGGGGGTCAAATCCTGAAGGATATCATTGCCCTGAAGGCCAATTTGATTTCACACTTCCTAAACTTTTAACAGAAGTCGGTATCAAGTGGGCTGAAACAGGCGATATAATTTACAAAGAAAGCCCGTTTGAAGAATATGTATCTGAGGAGGACCTTTATAAAGCAGTTTATGCAACTGGAATCGAAGGTTCAAAAATTCCGGTCGTATTCTCTTCAAGGTACAGGTTTAAACCAGTTTTTCTTAGGATCTTAAGACATGAAAACGTTACCGCTAACACAAAGGAGTTTATGCGAATGATAGATGAACTTCAAAAATTGAATAGGAACGGTGATTTAATTATAAGTATAGGAATGGACCCTGAACTCATACACTATATGGACCCTGACAAAGGTGTAGCTCTAGACAGATTTATGACAGCACTTGAGAAAGCACAACATCTAAAGTTTGTCACATTTGACGAGTACCTTAGAATGTATAAGCCTTTGAAAACTGTAAGCTTAAAAACTACACCCTCAAGTGGTGCTGGAATGGCCTTTGATGTTTGGCTAAAGGGTTCTGAAAAACTGGATACCCTATGTAATAGAGCAAGGGAGCAAATACATATTGCTGAGTCAATTATTATGTTAGCAGAAAAGTTAGGTGCTAATGTGTCAAAGGCTAGAAATCTATTAAATCAAGCTTGGGACTACCTGTTACTGTCTGAGGACAGCGATGCCAGAAGTGCTGCCTCCGTGTTCAGAAGAGAGTTTTTTATGTTCAACATGGGAACATTCTATAAAGGTGCAAGCTCAAGAACTATTGTGGCATACGAAAATGCATTGAAGGCACTGGAACTAGCAAAGAACGCAATAAAAACCATTGAGGGCAAGCAAGAATGAAACTGAAGACAAATTTTCTATTACCCTATTTTTTTATCACACCCGCCTTCTTGTGGCTTATAATTATGCTTATAATGCCTTTAGCTCAAAGTTTATGGTATAGTTTTACAGATTATAATCTAATTCAAGGAGTAAGTTCTTTTGTTGGACTAAAGAATTATCAACGGATACTTACAGATCCTGACATGATAAAGGCTATATGGAACACTCTGGTTTTCACAGTATCCGCTATTACACTAGAAATGCTATTAGGACTAGGGATAGCACTAATCCTTAACAGAGAACTTAGAGGAAGAAGATTCATCACTACGGCTTTTATGTTACCTATGCTCATCACCCCGTCTATAATTGCATTAATTTGGCAAACACTTTTCTGGAATATGAGCTATGGCCTAATTAATTATGGACTAAGCTTATTTGGTATACCTCCACAACCTTGGCTTAGTGATGAGAAACTTGCTATGATCGCGGTAATTCTTACTGAAGTATGGGAACAAACTCCATTTGTAGGGCTAATAATTCTTTCAGGTTTACAGGCATTGCCTGTTGCACCTTTCGAGGCAGCAACTATAGATGGCGCAAGTCGATTACAAAAGCTACGGCATATCACCTTACCGCTTTTGAAGCCCGTTATTATGGTTGCTTTACTCTTCCGAACGATCTTTACTCTTCGAGTATTCGATTTAATATTTATATTAACAGCTGGTGGACCTGGCACAGCAACATACGTGATCAGTATAGCGATACAGCAAGAATTCTTTAACTTCTTTAATGTTGGTGTTGCATCAGCAATGTCTTGGATATTACTAATTATTTCAGCTGTGATTAGTCTGATATATATTAAGATCCTTTACACGGAAATGGGTGAGTTCTGACTTGCGCTTAATTGATACTATTGAAAATATTATAGTGAAAAGCATTATAGTCCTTATTATATTTATTTCATCATTCCCTATAATATGGACTATTATTACTTCAATCAAACCAGAAATAATTACCATTAATATTCCTCCAGTTATATTTTTTACACCCACACTTGAAAATTATGCATACCTATTGTTTAATCCCATGTTCATAAATTTCTATAAATATCTCATAAACAGCATAATTGTGTCTATCGTTTCAACTGCTCTTACTATTTTGTTGTCAACATTGGCTGCTTATGGCTGCTCAAGGTTTCATTTCCCTGGCGCAAAACCTTACCTTTTCACAATACTATTCTTTAGGCTAATGCCACCCGTAGCCGTAATAGTACCATTATATATCATGATGAAAAGCATAAACCTACTTGATACACAGTTAGCTCTTATTCTTATATATACAGCATTCAATATACCGTTTGCCGTTTGGATGATGAGAGGTTTTCTTTTGGAAGTGCCTATAGAAATTGAGGAGGCAGCTCTAGTTGATGGATGTAATCGATTCTCTGCCTTTTATAAAGTTGTCGTCCCTC
>JACIWG010000215.1 GCA_014361085.1 Nitrososphaeria archaeon | reverse complement strand
ACATAATCCGCTATTTTTTTGAATTTCCATGTATCACTATCTTTTTTGTCAAAGTTAGCATGCATGCTTTTTGCTATTCCAATCTTGTAACCTCGCTTTTTCAATTCTTTAGCAACATTCTCAATCACTGCAGTTTTTCCACTCTTTTTGAATCCAACAAAGGCCATGGCCTTCATTTTAATCACTCCAAGAGCATTAGCCAGTTGATGTCATCTATTTTAACTATCAAAGACTTTCCTTTGTTTCCAACAACATCTATAACGTTCTTAAGCAGAATAATCTCTTCATCAAATTCCTCGAGGATCCCCGTAAAGGAATGATCCCCTCCAACTGCAAGGGCAATCTTTTTTCCCTTCCAATTTTCTAGTATTTTTTCGAGTAATGGAAGATTTTCTTCACTCATCTTTTCACCCATACAAAAAGACTATAAATGGCTTTTAGCTTTTTCCATCTGGTGATGGTATGAGGTTGATCATAAAGAATGAAATGGTAAAAGAAGCATTTTTGGACGAGCTTAAAAGAGAAAGAATAAAATTCTCAGTTAAAGAAAGACTTGGGTATGAGGCATTTGTAGGTTACATGATTGAAGGCACATTGGAAGAGATTGGAAACACCATAAATTCAATTCAAAGTGATGAAAAAGAGGTTATTCATCAGGGTTTTTTGAGATTTAAGGAGCAGATTACTCACGCTCTTGAACATCTTAAAGAGGGGGAAGATATAAACAAGTTACTTCAGGAAGGATATTGGATGGGGGATGTGCTTGATCAGCTATTTAGAAATGATGCTATTGTTGTTGAGGAGAATAAAGCAAAACTAAAAGAGGATATCGATATTACAAAGCTAAGATTCCAGTTTCGTTTTCCATACCAAATTGCAAAGAACTTGGAGAGCATTGAGAAAATAACAAAACAGTTTGCTTTTGTAGATTTGCTTCCAGAATATGAGATTGAAATTAAAGAACTTGAAATAGAAAAGATCAACAGGGCCTTACATATAGCGGCAAAGTATTTTGAAGAAGACGTGGTCATGGGGGTTTATTTTGCCTTGATTTCTCGAGGAATAGTAGCCAATGAGCTGCTGAATGCTGTTGCCAGTGATAAAGTTTCAAAAGATGAACTACTTAACGCCTTTCTTAGAGCCATGCCAATGGAAATACCAACGGAAAAGGGTGAGATGATAATAAATGTAACACATGCAAAGGCCCTTGAAGAAATCTTTAGAATGCTAGAAAAAGAGGGCCATATTGACATAAAAGGTGGGAAGATCAGGAGGTTGAGGTAAGGTCTTCTGAGGGTAGTAATATTAATTCAAACAGCATTAAAATCCCTCCAATCTTCCCCTCGGCCATTATGATCGTCATATATAGTGAGAAAAAACTTTAAAAGAGTTTCCAAATTTCGTCTGTTTCAGGCCTTTTTAGCAGGATTTCTTTTCCATCTTTCACAATGACTTTTATATTATTGTCTTTCAAGAACTCTCCCACTACTGCAGCTTCGATTCCTTCCTCTTTAATTGCCTCCACAACCTTTTCTGCTTTTTCTGGTGATGCTGCAATTAAAAGAGAGCCCGAGCTTATTAAAGCGAGTGGATCTAGCTTAAAATATTCGCACAGCTTTTTGGTTTCTTCAGATATGGGAATTTTTTCATAGTAGACTCTAAAGCCAAGCCCAGCTGCATCGGCCATTTCGTGGAAACCGTTTGCAATTCCGCCCTCTGTAGGGTCATGCATAGCGTGAACTCCGATCTCTGCTGCTATTAGGGCTTCCTTTACAACGCTGATCTTTTGCAGGAATCTTTTGGCATTTTCAACAAGTTCTTTTCCAAAGACTTTCGTTAGTTCTTCCTCTTTTTCGCTTGCTATTATTGAAGTCCCCTCAATTCCAGCCCCTTTTGTGAGTATTATTACATCTCCAGGCTTAGCACCATTTGAGGTTACAAGCCGATCTTTTTTGACTTCCCCAAGCATCGTGCCTATGACTATTGGTCTGTTTAGGCCTACTGTAACTTCAGTGTGGCCCCCCACTATGGAGACACCTAACCTTTCAGCACTCTTATGCATGTCTTCCATGATTTCTTCGAGGAGCCCTTCATCTGCATTTTCAGGAAGAAGTATTGTCACTAGGAACCATTTCGGTTTGGCCCCAAAAGTCGCAACGTCATTTGCATTCACATTCACAGCGTAAAATCCAATATGCTTCTCAGCCCCAGTAATGGGGTCGCTTGTGGCGACTAGAATACTGTCTCCGAAGTCAATTGCGGCAGCATCAATTCCCACACCTGATTTTATAATAACTCTCTCGTCGTTAACTCCCAAACGGTCAAAGACAATTTTTTCGAGAACTTCTGGAGGAACTTTTCCCGGAAGCATTTTTTTCATCCCCGACTTTTTTTAGAAGGAGAAAATATAAAGGTTGCTCAATAAGCTTCGATCACAGTTTTTAATCTCTTT
>JACIWG010000214.1 GCA_014361085.1 Nitrososphaeria archaeon | reverse complement strand
TTAATCTTTGATGGGTTATGGTAAGGACCTTGTTTGGAGCCGGCAACAAAAATTCTAGAAATAACAGAAAATATACAGCAGCTCTTTAATAGAAAAAGGGAGCTTGTAAGCGAATTCAATAGGCTAAAAAGTAGACTGGAAGAGTTAAGTGAGAATATAAAGTTTAATAAAAGAAAACTAAATGATCTTTTTCTAAAAAGGGAAGAATTGGATAAACGTTTTAATGAACTTGTTGACGAAAAGAAAAAGCTTATTGAGGAAAAGAACGAGATAAGAAGTTCATTAAATAAAAAGCTTTCATCCTTCAGAGAGTCAGGTAAAAGGGTAAGTTTAGAGGAGATAACTAACCTAGAAAAAAGGCTTGAGAGCATAGAGTGGAAGCTGCAGACTGAGCCGAAGGCTAAGGGTATGGAGCTAAAATATGCTGAGGAAGCAGATAGGTTAAGAAGAGAGTTGGCTAAAAAGAAGAAGGCGCTTGAGACAGATAATGAGATAAAAAGGTTAAAGGATGAGCTTGAAGAACATGATAGGAAAATTGATGAAATAAACAATCAAATTGATGAAGTGAAAAAGAATATAGATGGTTTAAAGAATGAAATAAGGCAGGTGAAGGAAGCGCTTAGCACATACATTAACCAAGAAAAAGAGTATTATGATAACATTACATTACTCCAGAGCGAGATTGAAAAGGTTCAATCTGAAATCAATAAATTAAGTGCGCAGAAAAAAGAGGTCGCTTACAAGATTAGAGAGAAAGAGAATGCAGCATATAATAGGGTTCTAGCAAAAAGAAGACAGGAGGTTAAAGAGGAGATAAGGAAGAAGTTGGAGAGGGGAGAGAGTCTAACATTCCAAGAACTACAGCTACTCTACGAAGAAGAGAACGAATAATTTTTTGGAAAAAAATATATCTTGCCTACACAGATCTTTTTATGTGAAAAGATATAGACTGGATAAAGGATATGTGCATATTGTTACTGGAGACGGGCCGGGTAAGACGACGTCAGCCTTTGGAATTGCAGTAAGAGCACTTGGAAGAGGGTTAAGGGTCTGTGTTATACAGTTTTTGAAAAGGAAGATTTCAGGTGAAATCCTTTTTTTTAGAAAATGCTCAAAAAATATTGTGATTAAACAGTTTGGGACAGAATCTTTTATTAGAAAGGGCATTGTTGGACCCGAGGATATAAAACTTGCAGAAATGGGGCTAGATTATGCAAAAAGGCAGGTTATGTCAGGCAAATTTGATCTAGTTATTTTGGATGAAATAAATATGGCATTATATTTTGGCCTATTAAAGGTTGAGGACGTGATATCATTAATAAATTCGCGACCGAAAAATGTGGAGCTGATTTTGACTGGAAGAAATGCGCCTCAAGAATTATTTGATTATGCAGACTATTTGATTAAAATAGAGGCAATAAAGCATCCATTTGTTAGAGGAGATGCAGCCCGAAAGGGTATAGAATTTTAGATTCTCCTGCAAACTTTATGCTTTTAAAGTTTTTAATTTAAGATAACGTATCTTGTTTGATGGCAGCAAATAGACATGAAGGGTTACTGGTACTATGTGTGGACAGGGATAATGACTTATATCATAAGACGGGAATTTCTTCACCAGTAATTGGAAGAAGTGAATGTCTGAAGGCTGCGGAATCGCTTGCAATAGCAGACCCAGAAGAAGCTGATGCGAACGCAATATTTGCAGCTATAAAAGAATATGATAGCCTTATCTCAAAAGGAGTTAAGGTTGAAATCGCGATTGTGACTGGAACATTTGAAGGCGGTATTGAAGCTGACATGAAGATAAGACGTGAAATGAGCATGATTTTAGAACGTTATAAAATAGATGGTGTAATCTTTGTCAGTGATGGTGTTGAAGACGAGATCTTGGTTCCAGTAATACAGGCCCTAGCTCCGATTGTGTCCGTTAAAAGGATTGTTATAAAGCATAGTGGGAGTGTTGAAGAATCTTATATGATTATTGGAAGATATCTTAAGATGCTTGTATTTGATCCAAGATATTCAAAATATTTTCTTGGATTGCCTGGAATATTTCTGTTAATATTTGCCACGTTAATCTACTTTAACTTGGTCTCAGAGGCTTTGATAGGCGCCCTATTCTTTCTAGGAATAATTTTTATTATTAGAGGATTTGGTGTAGATAAGACTGTTGGACAGGTTAGGAGGCTAACACCCTCAAGCTATATAAAAATCTTTTCAATTTTCGGAATGCTTATAATGTTTGTTATAGCATTTTATAGGGGATTTGTGGGCTTAGGCAATACTTTAGAATTTAAGACTGTAATGTTGGATCCATCACAGCTTCTAGAGAAGCTTCCTTTCCTCTTGGGAGTCTTTATAGAAAATGCTCTACTGTTCATATGGTCTGGTGCTGGAATATATTATGTTGGACACATACTTCATTCTCTCATAAAAGGTACAGTATATATGGTTTTCAGG
>JACIWG010000213.1 GCA_014361085.1 Nitrososphaeria archaeon | reverse complement strand
CTCCTATAAATTAATGTAACACTATCTACTTTACTCTGTTGTACTATATGGCATGCGTCAACAGCTGTCAGTCCTCCTCCTATTACGGCAACGTGGCCGTATAGTTTTGGCAGATTTATATCAGAATATCCAAGCTTTAGAAGATGATATTTGATTATGTAATCGAATGCATAATTTATTCTGTCCAAACTTTCACCCGGAATACAAAGTCTATTATTTTCCCACGCGCCTGTAGCTATTAATACTGCATCATAACATCTAATTATTTCAGATAACGGTATCTCATTTCCAATATTTTTGTTTGTATAGAAAACTATGCCCAAATCTTTAAGTTTTCTTATAGTCTCCCTAACTTTTTCTTTATTGATTCTATAGTCTGGCATTCCAAATAGAAGTAGTCCTCCTGGCTCAGGCATCTTGTCATAAACATGCACTTCATGTCCACTTCTAAAAAGTTCTAAGGCTGATGAAAGGCCAGCTGGTCCTCCTCCTATTATAGCGACCTTCTTGCCTGTTGGTGCACTTCTTTCCGAGTCGATTTTTAGGTGGAATTCCATCTGGAGGAGGTGACTAAAAATTCTTTATAAACTTTTTACATATTTTATTAAAAAATTAAATTTATTTTTACAAAAATTTTTATTTAAAATATAGTATCAATTTTTAGAACATTTTATACAATATTTTGGAACCTTTCTAGTGCCTATGTAATATTAGAGTATAAGCATTATACAAATTTTTGTCTACAGTAAATAAATATTTATCCTCTGTTCCCCTTTTGGAATGAACGAAGAATCTAAAATTAGGCGTCTGTTGATTGCGTTGGCTGGAGCAAGTGGACCAGTTACAGTAGACTATATTCTATTGCACAGTAAATTAGATAATCCACAAGAATTTTTAGAAATTTTGGAAAAAAGGGGTCTTGTCAAGAAAATAATTTGTTCAGAATGGTCTCCATGCATGAATCCAAGGTATCAGCTTACCTCAGTCGAGAAAGTTTATGAGATATTGGCTGGAAATTTAAGTATTAAAGATTTAGAGAAGCAATCTCAGGTTTGAAGAACTTTTACCTGACCGTTCCTCGATCTTGGATCTTATTATACCTAAGGAAACCTTCTGTTGGTCTATTAGAATTGTCATTTTGGGTGAGAGAATAGTCAATTTTATTGAGCCAAAGCATTCTGGATATTTGCTTGTGTAAGAGTCCTCCCATGTTAGATAATCTTCTATATCTTTATGGTTTTGGAATAAAAGTAGGTTATATCTTCCATTACTTATATGATATGCTAAGCTTATATGATTGTCTGCCAAAATTTCTTCGATTATTTTACTCTTGTACCCTCTTACCTCTATCATGGATAGTATTAGTAGAAAGTTTGGTGGAACAAAAAAGTTTGGGAACCTACATAATGGTTTCAATATAACTCCCCTTTCTTGAAGCCTTTGAATCCTCTTTAAAATGGTTCTTCTTGAAACATTAAGCTTTTTTGCAAGAAGGTTCTCATTGATTCTTATACCTTCACCCTTCAAGAGACACTTTAAAATTTCGATATCAACTTCATCTATTTTATGCTCATTAATTTCCATGTACCCTTTCTTCTTAAACTCTTCCTCAATCAACTTTATTCCGACACTCGGCTCATACTTGAATATTCCCTGGTTTGAAAAATAGTAGTTGTGGGATGGAGCCCTCTTTCCTCTTTCAGGAATCTTGCCGCTTGCAACAATACCTTCCCTCCATACATGATAGTCCCAGACGCTTTTATGGAACTCGAATATAACCATGTTACTTTCTCCCTCCCTGATTCTGTATGCTGCAAAAATGTTCTCGTCCTCTCTAAGCCATTCGATAACCTTTTCATCGTATGGTAGGTCTGCATAGGATATTACTAATAATGGAAGTTCATTAAATAGTGCCTTGAATGGTGCAACAGGACGGTCAACAACCTTTTTTGATAAAAGTGCGTTAACTCTCTCTCTTATCGTCCTCCTATGTTTTTTAAGCTGTCGTGAAAGTGATGCAATATTGATTTCAACACCATAGCCTGAGCAAATATTTTCAAGCAACTTTAGGTCTAGGGGATCGTCTGGAAGCAGTGACATCGTCTCCATTGCATTAGGAATATTTTAAAACTTTTCTATTCCATATACTTCTAAATTTTACGCTCTTGTTAAAATTTTTCCAGTATCTTTGAAGAAATTTATTCCAATATCCTTTTTTAAAATCTTGTCCCTAAACTCTTGAGATGATAGTGTTTCAATAAATTTTTGTATGTTCTCTTTACCAATATTATCCCTTAATATAACAAAATCAAATACTTCCTCTTTTAAAGGAATAAATTCTAAGTTCAACGCCCTCGCCACATACTTTATTGCAATTCCACAGTCAGCCTTACCCTCTTTAACCGCCATCCCAACCTCCATATGAGACCTAACCTCATTTCCATAGCCTCTCAAATTTTT
>JACIWG010000212.1 GCA_014361085.1 Nitrososphaeria archaeon | reverse complement strand
AGAGCTTGAGGAAATAAAGAAAAATATTAAAAGTATACTTAGAAAGCTTGAGAGCAAGAATGTAGAATAGGGAGACCATTTTTTAAACTTTTAAGGATAATAGTTTATAAGCTCTATGGTTGCAGTCTGGAGAAAAAATATTAGATGTTAAGGAAAAACCTCAGACATATATTCGTGAGGTTATTCTAGAAAATTTTATGTCATACGAGTATGCTAGAATTCCTCTGACGAAAGGCTTAAACATTATATGTGGACCAAATGGTTCAGGAAAATCATCAATACTCCTCGGAATCTCGGTTGCCCTAGGCCAAATTTATACTGAAAGGTCTAGAAGATTAAGTGACCTCATCAGGAGAGGTAAGGATGTTGGTCGTGTGACAGTAGTATTCGATAACAGTAGTTTTAACGGTAAAAGGCCGATACCATTTTCACGATCTGACACCTTTATGATTTCAAGATATTTGAGAAAGGATGGATCATACTGGTTTGAAATCGACTATAGGGAGGCTTCATCGTCTGAAGTTAAAGAGATTCTTTCGAGCTTAAACATAAACCCTGACAACATGCTTCTAATCATGCATCAAGGTATGGTTGAAGAGTTTGCTGTCGTAAATGCACAGGATAAGCTTAAAATGGTTGAGGAGGTTGTAGGCTTAACAGGTTACAGGGAGAAAATTTTAGAATCTCAGGCTAAACTTAAAAGTCTAGTTAGCGAGGAAGCGGCTATAAAACAGCTTATGGACATGGCTAAAGAGACACTTTCACATTGGAAGGATGTGTATGAACGGTATTTGAAGAAGCAGGAGCTTATTGCGAAAAGAGACAGCCTCTTGAGAGAAAAGTTTTGGGCTCAAGTTCTTAAACTTGAAAAAAGCATTGAAGCTACTTCGAGCAAGCTTGATTTAAAAAAGAAGGAGTTGAGTGAACTTTCCAAGAAACTATTGTTGGCAGAAGAAAGGTGCAGCCTGCTCGAAAAGGACATATATTCAACCTTTAATAAGCTTAAGAAAAGCTATCATTCTCTCATATTCTTGGAGGCTGATAAGCGTGTAACTGATTCGAGGGTTAAATCACTGCAGGAAATGGTAACATCGTTTGAGAACATTTTATCAAAGTTAGATAACATCTTACAGAATTTAAAAGAGGATTCTAAAGAATTTAGACTTGTGCAAAAGGATATTACAATACTTTTAGATGGTTGGCGGAAGGAGTCAGATATAGAATCAAAAAAGACTCAATATATAATGCATGAGATAAGCTTGATCGAAAAGTCTATTGCTGAAATCGAGGAGGGACTTTTTAATTCAATAAAAAAATATTCTGAGGAAAAATCTAATGCAACACTTTTATCATATCAAAAAAGGTTAGTTGAAAAAGAGATTTCAGAAAACGAACGCAGCTTGAACATGCTTAAACAGGAGCTAGAGAATTTCAAAGAACAGTGGGCTTCAATGGAGCCAAGACTTACGACAACAAGGCCACTTAATGAGCTAGAAAGTGAGCTTTCCTCAATCAACGCACAAATTCAGACATATTCTGATGTACCGGATGAGGCAAAAAGCATATTTGAAACTTATTCTTCAAGATATAGTGAATTGGAGGAGAAACTGAAAAAGGTTTTAGAAAATAAGGAAATAGTTCTAAAGGAACTTGAGGAAAGAAAAAAGGTTTGGCGTGAAGAAATATATAGAATTTTGGACTTCGTGAACCCAATATATCAGGAACTAATAAGAGGATTAAACGCTTACGGCTATATAAGATTAGTTAATGAAGAAGATTTCGAGAAAACAGGACTTGAACTTTTAATAGGCTTCAGGGGCGCGAAGCCCGCGGTCTTAGACGCGTACACATTAAGCGGTGGCGAAAGAAGTACGGCCACCATTGCATTCCTATTAGCGCTCCAGAAACTTTCAACTTCTCCTATTGTAGCAGTTGACGAATTTGATGTGCACATGGACCCTGTTAATAGGGAGAGGATGTTTAGAGCAATATTTCAGATGGTTCAAGACGAGCCTAAACAGTATATTATCATAACTCCAAGCCAGGTTAGCATATTTGGTGATAACGTGAACTATATTGTGACACAAGTTGTTGATGGAAAGAGTGAGGTCGGTTCCATTGGAAGAAAGTGAAAGAGTTCAAAAGATACTAAAAATTGTTGAAATGCTGAACACTGTTATCGGATCAAATCTTGACCCCTTTAAGGTTGATGTTAAAGAACATGTTTTGAAATTGAAGGAGCTTCTACCAGACTTAAAAGACTTGGATGAAATTTTAATGGACGCTGAAGCTTTAAGACTTTTGGCAAGAATTGTTGAACTACAGGAGAAATGGGTTAGATATCAAGCTTCTTCACTATATGTTAATCCACTACTCGTTGAACTGAAAATTGTTACATCGTCTCCCGAAAAGCTGGCTGAAACTTTCGCAAGAAGCTGGCATCCTATAGTAAAAATTGAACAGTTAACAT
>JACIWG010000211.1 GCA_014361085.1 Nitrososphaeria archaeon | reverse complement strand
AGAACCTTAACTGATTCAATAGTCTTCTTAAGTTTTTCATGGTATACTTTATCAACTTCCTCGTGAGCCTTCAATAATTCTATTGAAACCAATGTAGGTTTAATTGATAAAATTGAATTAGAGTTGTCTGATTCAGACACTTCTCTCTTTCTGGACACAATATTTATTTCACCTTCGGAATGAGAGAAATGTATTGTGATATAAGTTCTTCTGATGGCTCGTAGTCTTTTAGATTGTTGTAGAGAAGGTCCTCGTATGCTTTTAGGTCAAGGAGACCGTGGCCGCTGAAGTTAAATAATATTATCTTCTTCTCATTCTTTCTTTTTGCTTCTAGTGCAATGTCTATTACAGCCTTTATTGCATGTGCTGTTTCAGGTGCTGGAATAACACCTTCAAGTCTTGCAAAAAGTGCACCAGCCTGCATCGCTTCAGTCTGATGGTACGCCCTATTTTCCACAAAACCATTTTTTATTAATAAGCATAGTGATGGCGCTTTACCATGGTATCTTAAACCAGCTGCATGAATTGGCGAGATTGGGAATTTGCTGCCCACAGTATACATTTTCAGCATAGGAGTTAACCCGCCAGAATCACCAAAATCGTATGTATATTTTCCTCGTGTAGTTGAGGGAACCGCTTTGGGTTCAACAGCAACAAATCTTGTTTGACTCGAACCCTTTATCCTATCTTTCAAAAATGGGTAGGCTATTCCAGAAAAATTGCTTCCGCCTCCAATGCATCCGACCACATAATCTGGTGTCCTATCTATTAATTCCATCTGCCTTTTAGCCTCTAATCCTATAATTGTCTGATGTAATAGAACATGATTTAGTACACTTCCGAGAGAATATTTTGCATTATTTTGGCCAAGCGCTACTTCAAGCGCCTCACTTATCGCAATTCCTAGACTTCCAGGATGAGATGGGTCAGATGAAAGATAGCTCCTTCCAACATTTGTTTGATCACTTGGAGAGGGGTAAACTTTTGCACCAAAAAGTTCCATTATAACACGTCTGTAAGGTTTTTGAAGATATGAGCTTCTCGTCATAAAAACTATTGTTTCAAGTGAAAAGAATGCAGATGCTAGGGAGAGGGCTGAACCCCATTGGCCAGCACCAGTCTCTGTTGTAACCTTATTCACACCCTCTTTATGGAGATAGTAGGCTTGGGCTACAGCTGTATTCGTCTTATGGCTTCCAGTCGGACTAAAATCTTCCCTTTTAAAATATATTTCTGCGGGAGTATCCAAATATTTTTCAAGCCTTCTCGCCCTAAAAATTGGCGTCGGCCGACCAAGAACATAGTATATTTCACGAACTTCATCAGGGATTGGTATATAGTTTTGTGTAGATACTTCTTGCCTTATACATTCTTTTGCAAATATTCTTTCTAAAACGCTTGGGTTAACAGGGTTTCCTGTTGATGGGTCAACTGGCGGTGGTAAAGGTTCCGGCAAGTCTGGAAGTATGTTATACCAGTATTGGGGCATTTCATCTGATGATAGGATTATCTTATTTTGGAGTTCTTCCATGAGCAAAGTATTTAAAATGTTTATATAAAATCATTTTTGTACAAAAAAGTACATTTATAGAAAAGTATAAGTATAATCCTTCATGAACATATTTGAACAAAATGTCCACCATAAAGGGTTTAGGGACAATAATTGAAGAAGCATCTAGGAGAAAGAAGGCTCAAAAAATTTTATTGAAAAAGATGCTTGAAACAGGCTTGAGGGTCGACAAAAATGGAAGATTTTACTTTGACAACATTGAGGTTAGCGATACAGCGTTGGCAGAAAGTTTGGGAATAGATAGGAGGGTTGTAAGACAGACAGCCAACTATATACTCACTGAACCTAACCTAGAATGTGTATTCACACGCCTGAAGCCTGTAGCCTTCTTTAAGGACGTTGCACACTATCTAGGATTTACTGTAATAGTAATAACGTCTTTCCCAGAAAAACCTGGAATAATTTCGGAGGTGACATCCATTATAGCAAAACATAAGCTTGTAATAAGAGAAGTTTTTGCAGAAGACCCAGAACTTTTTGAAGAACCAAAATTGACGCTCATAATTGAAGGAGATGTCTCACCAGAAGTTATTAGCGAATTACAGTCAATTAAAGTTGTTAAGAGTTTAACTATAATAAAGTAGAAGTTGAACATAATTTCTATTTTACCAAATTTAACCCAAACGATTTGAGTTTATCAAAATGAATATCATTTGAGACAAGATCAAGACCTTTTGAAATTGCCGTTGCAGCTATAAGCAAGTCAGCATCGGGTAATAGTTCACCCTTCTCTTTGAGCTCCTGAAACATTCTACAGTACAATTGAATAACATCATTATCAAGCCAGACGACCTCAAAGCTTTCCTCTAGCAGATTCCTTATCTCACTTCTTCTTTCATCCTTTACTCCTCTTAAAAACTCAATCAATGTTATAACAGATATACTACCATGCTCATATTTACTGGACCTTATCATATCGATAATAGTTTCCGTGTCAAACAACTTCATCAT
>JACIWG010000210.1 GCA_014361085.1 Nitrososphaeria archaeon | reverse complement strand
TTAACAAAGTAGAAGCTGCTCTCTTGCATGCAAAGTGAAAGAGGTGCTTATGTGCAAGGTGAAACCTGCTTACCTAAACCATTAGAGCATCTATCAAAAGAAGAGATTGAAAGGAAAAGGGTTATAGCTACTATTATGACTAAAACATTAAGTCATTTAACCCAAGAATATATTAAAAATGGTTTCGAATGGCTTCTTCCAGTAATATTTTCAAAATCTACAGACCCTCTTTGGCCAGACCCTGGTGCATCGATAGAAAAACGTATTGAAGCAGAAATATATGGTGAAATGGTTAGGACAACATTAAGCATGATCGTGCACAAGATTGTCGCATCCTCCCTCCTAATTCCAAAGCTCTTCACCCTCTCACCTAATGTTAGAATTGAAAGAAGAGACAGGTGCTTAACAGGCTGGCATCTTTACGAATTCACTCAACTAGATTTCGAAGTACGTGAAGCAACTTCATCTGATATAATGAACTTTGTAGATAAATTGATAAAGAATCTAATATTATATCTGAGGAATAATGCAAAAGATGAATTAGAATATTTAGAATCATATAATAGATTAAATGTACCAGATCTTCCTTTAAAGGTTTTCGACAGAATTGATCTTGAAGAAAAATATGGTAAAGATTGGGAGAACGTTTTCAAAGAAAATATAAGGGAACCAGCGTGGGTTGTTAATATTCCAAGAGAATTTTATGACTATGAAGACTTTTCAACTGGAAGGTGGGACAACTATGACCTATTCCTTCCAAAATATGGTGAAGTTCTTTCAGGCTCTAGAAGAGAATGGGAATACAGTAAGATTATTAGGAAAATGGAGCGAGATAATATTAGAAGAGAAAATTTCACTCTTCTTCTAAAGCTGGCTAGAGAAGGTAAAATTAAACCTTCAGCTGGAGCAGGTTTAGGTGTAGAAAGGCTAGTATGCTGGATTGTTGGGTCAAAGCATATTGGTGAAGTTCAAATATTCCCAAAAATTCCTGGACTAGTTTACGACCTCTGAACAACTAGCTAACTAAGAAAAATTTAAGACCAACTTTCTCTGTGCAAACAATGTTATGTCATACAAGCCTAAAGCAATCCTCTTATATTCAGGTGGACTTGATAGTACACTAGCATTATATCTTCTAAATTCACAGAATATTGATGTTATTGCACTAGCATTTGTCACACCATTCTATAACTATAACCGTGAATCTAAAGCCTTCAAAAACATTATAGATACAGTAAATAGGCTTGGCTGCAAGTTAAAGACCATTTATTTGCAAGAAGAATACCTTCCAATTTTAAAATCTCCCAAATACGGTTTCGGGCGTGCTGCAAACCCATGTATAGACTGTAGAATTTTGATGATGAAATATGCTAAGAAGGTTATGGAGGAAGAGGGTGCTGATTTTATAGCTACAGGAGAAGTTTTAGGACAGCGTCCCTTCTCTCAAACTATAGAATGCTTGAAAAAAATTGACAGGGAAGCGGATGTAAAAGGTCTTGTCTTGAGACCTCTTTCAGCAAAACTGCTTCCAGAAACAATTCCAGAAAGTAGAGGTCTTGTCAAAAGAGAACAGTTACTGGACATTAGAGGTAGGTCTAGAAGGAGGCAACTAGAGCTGGCTAAAAGATTTGGGATAAGAGAATATCCATCTCCAGCTGGAGGCTGCCTACTTACAGAAACTGCCTTTGGAAGAAGGTTTGATGATTTAAGGAAGCATCTTCCAAACTTTGAATTAAAGGATGTTATTCTCCTAAAATTTGGAAGACACTTTCGTTTAGACAATAGCACAAAGATTATTGTGGGAAGAAATAAAAGTGAAAATGAGGAAATGGTCAAACATGTTAGCCCAGAAAATATCATATTTGAGGTTATGGACTATAAGGGGCCTATAGGATTATATTATGGAAATTTAAACGAAATAAATATTAAGAAGGCAGCGTCATTGATAATATCCTATTCTAAGGCTCCAAAAAACATTCCCGTGAAAGTAAAATTTTATAACAAACTTGGTTTCGAAAAAATCGTTGAATCCGTAGCAATGTCCCTGCAAGATGCACACAATCTTATGATAAGATAACTTTATTTCCTACATTAAAAACGATAATCTAAAATTATTAGAATATTCTATCACTCTTCAGAACCAAACACATCCAATTAGAGGAATCACGTGATTTTATCCTAGACTAGACTTAAATTTTTTTATTTTTCTTATATAATGCTATTAAAAAATTTTATATAATTTGGATAGGAAGCTAATGTTGGGATTTGCTTTGAGCATTTCCATATTCTATACACTACTGTTGGCTCTCTCTATTTCAGCGATAGTATTTTGGGTTGGCGGAAAAATCTCTCCAAAGTCAACGCCTTCAGAGGAAAAGCTTCTACCATATACCGGTGGTGAAAAGGTTGAGCATGAACTTGTCCCCGTAAACATAAAACTTTTTGATTACGCTCTACTCTTTATAGTATTTGATGTAATATCTCTTATGCTCTTTTTTTCAATCGGACCCAATTTAGGTTCATTCT
>JACIWG010000209.1 GCA_014361085.1 Nitrososphaeria archaeon | reverse complement strand
CAGTGTACTAAGAATAGGCTCACCTATAGAATTAAAAAATAGTATAGGAGGAGACTTTATAGAAATTGAAGTAAAAGAGGATAGAGATGACCTGTCTAAAATTCTGCTTGAAATAAAGCATGTTAAGGAAGTTAAAAAGAACAATTCAACCTACATTGTTCGAACAGAATTGGGTGAGGAAGTGGCGCCAGAAATCATTGAAGCAATAAGAGTTCGGGGAATACGTATTTCAAAAATTTCTCTAACAAAGCCTACACTTGATGAAGTGTATTTAGCGTATACAGGGCGCAAGCTAAGAGATGCTCAGGCAAGCTGGGAAGAGGTTTTCTCCATAAGAAGGACGATAAGGAGGGCAAGATCTTAATGAATGTACAAACCTCAGTCTCTAACGATAAAAATTTAGAAGTGGACAAGAGCCCATTGCACGGACTATGGGCTTTAACTAATAGGGAGTTGAAGAAGTGGTATAAGAGACCGTTTATTCTCTTAATGTCTCTTGTCCAGCCTCTTATTTGGCTTGCACTATTCGGTAGGGCAATGAATATTAACGCGATATTTACTAGTGGCTCATTTAATATACCCGGC
Source organism: Nitrososphaeria archaeon (assembly GCA_014361085.1). Lineage (GTDB taxonomy): Archaea > Thermoproteota > Nitrososphaeria > JACIWG01 > JACIWG01 > JACIWG01. The sequence goes on along the minus strand of JACIWG010000209.1, from coordinate 1,960 downwards.
CTGAACATTCCTAAAGAAGCGATAAACCAAATATCCCAGCAGATAATGAAATCAGCATTCGGAACATCTGACTACTTCTCATTTCTCGCTGTTGGAATGCTGTCTTTTATTGCATTGTTTACGGCCATGTTTAGTGGAATGTCAATAGTGTGGGACAGACGTTTAGGCTTCCTAGGAAAGGTTCTAAGTACACCAATATCAAGGGGAATAATACCATTAAGCAAAGTTTTCAACGCCGTAGTCCGTGCAATTGTACAAGCATCTATTGTTTTAATAATAGCCGTCTTTTTAGGTTTAGACATTTCACAAATAACATTGTCTAGCATCATAGGAACATATGCTGCACTATTTCTTATGGTACTAGGCTTCTCTTCACTCTTCGTAATGCTTGCACTACGTTCTACAAGCTGGGAAACGCAACAGGCGATAGTAAATCTTCTCAACATGCCGCTTATATTTGCAAGCAATGTGATGTTTCCAGCAAAATATATGCCAGAATGGCTTCAGCCGATCGTTAATATAAATCCTATAAGTTATGCAACAGACATTTCGAGGCAACTACTACTAGGTGCACCGGGAATGGCGAGTCTCGCACTCGACTTCCTTTACCTAGGTACATTCGCGATAATTACAACAGCCATAGGAATAATATTGTCTTGGCACTATTTAAGCAAATAATAGTTCTACCCTCTATTCTATTTTCAGAAACTAAATATTTTACCATCCATTTTAACTTTAGATATAGAGTTTTTAGAGAATCAGGTTGTTCAATTATAATCAATATTGTGGTCTCAAAAACATCTTGTCTGTTGGTGTATATTTATATGGTTCACCAAATATTTCATTAAACGCTATGCTACTTACTCCTCTCCTAGGTGTTGTGATCGGCTCTTCAGCTGGGTAACCGACAGGAATAATTGCTACAGGCTTAAGTTCCCCAGCATTCACACACTCACTTACTTCATCATCATGGAATGCTCCGACCCAGACACTGCCTAAACCCAAAGCAGTTGCAGCAAGCTGTAAGTATGCAGCAGCAATAGTTGCATCCTGTATACAATAGAGTTCTGCACCACGTTTACCATATCTTCTAGCAGACCTTCTAGGATTGCTTAAGAACACAAATACAACGGGCGCCTCTTCTATAAAATCTTGTCCTAAAGCCGCCTCACAAAGTCTTCTCTTTCTCTCCCTATCCTTTACAACAACTATTTCGTAAGCTTGAAGGTCTCCTGCAGAAGGTGCGAGATTGGCTGCCTCCAAAAGTCTATTTATCTTCCATTCTTCCACAGGCTCAGATTTGAAGGCTCTAACAGACCTTCTTCTAATAATGGTTTCAAAAAATTCCATAAAATAATCTATTATCCTATTGTATAAATATTTTTAAAAGCTTGCGGTATCTATAATGAGTAAGATGACCATTGCTAGAAATTTTGTAGAAGGCTCTCTAGAACCTTTAAAAGAAAAAATTTTTGACGAAAAATTCATTATACCAGACTATAAAAATCTTAATGTAGTCAATTTATACTCTATTATTGGAAAAGTCTTCGATATAAAAGGTCTTATGCCGCCAAAAATGTCTATTGAATCAACAGATTTCTCTAATGTAAATAAGGTTGTATTATTTATTGTTGATGGGCTTGGATACAATTTTTTAAAAAATTGTTTGAGCACCGCCCACACACTCTTTTCTAACGTAAAAGAGGGATATATTATGCCTATAACTTCAACATTTCCATCAACTACCTCTACAGCCCTAACAAGCATTTTCACAACCCTAGAACCTGTAGAACATGGAATTATAGGATACACCATGTACATGAAATCATTTGGATTGATAATAGACATGCTGAGCTTCAATCCAGTATACGGTTGGCTTCCGAATGAAAGTATTATGCAAGAATTTGGTATCGAAAAGGATCCTGGGATTACAAAGGTTTTTGAAGAAGGTATAGACGTA
>JACIWG010000208.1 GCA_014361085.1 Nitrososphaeria archaeon | reverse complement strand
CTACTCACAATTTCATCCAATTCTATTTGATTGTATGCTACACCACCCCCTCTTCCACCTAAATTATACGCTACCCTAACTATAACAGGATAGCCTAGTCTTTCAGCAACCTTTAGTGCATCCTCAACATTTGTTACAGCCTCACTTGGCAGTACTGGTATACCATTTTCCTCCATAGTTTTTCTAAAAAGCTGCCTGTCTGACGTAGTGTTTATGCTCTCTACACTTGTTCCAAGTACCCTAACACCATACTTTTCAAGCACACCCCTATTATAGAGTTCGAAGCTGCAGTTTAATGCCGTCTGTCCACCGAATCCAAGAAGTATTCCGTCAGGCCTTTCTTTTTCAATAACCTTTTCAACAAATTCGGCTGTTGTTGGGAGCAAGTACACTTTATCCGCCATCTTTGGGTCAGTTTGAATGGTTGCAATGTTCGAGTTCACTAAGACAGTTTCGACACCCTCTTCCTTAAGCGCCTTCAAAGCCTGTGTTCCAGAGTAATCGAATTCTCCGGCCATCGAAATCTGTATTGGACCAGAGCCTATTACAAGAACTTTCTTTATAAAATCGTATTTTGGCATTTAGCCTCTCACCATCTTAGCAAATTGGTCAAATATGAATGTGGTATCATATGGTCCAGGATATGCTTCAGGATGAAATTGTGTTGAAATTATCGGCCGACTTTTGTGCTTCATTCCCTCAATAGTTCTATCGTCAATGTTCAGAAACCATGTAGTAAAATCTGTCCCCTCAAGGCTTTCAGGTTTCACAGAATATCCGTGATTTTCGCTTACAATGTAGCATCTTTTTGTGGAAACATCTACTATTGGCTTATTTTGCCCCCTGTGCCCAAACTTAAGCTTATACGTGTTTCCTCCTGAAGCTAATGCAAGCAACTGGTTGCCGAGACAGATTCCTAATATCGGTTTCTCAAAGACATCAATTATCTTCTTTATCTCTCTTATCGGCTCCTTTAAAAGTTGAGGGTCTCCAGGCCCGTTACTTAACACTATACCGTCAGGGTCAAGGCACAGTATCTCGTCAGCTTTACAATCGTATGGTACACGTATTACCTTAAATCCCCTTTTAACAAGGTTCCTTATAATGTTATATTTTACACCATAGTCGATTAAGACTATCTTGTCTTCACCTCTTCCATAAACTCTTTTCTCTTTAAAACTAACCTGTTCAACAAAATTTATTTCCCCATATCTTTTTGATGTTGAAAGTAGTTTGAAACCTTCTTCAGGCCCGTCTCCTACAACTATTGCCCCCATCATGACACCTTTAACCCTAATCTTTTGTGTAAGACTTCTTGTGTCAACATCATATATTCCAGGCACTTTTTCCTCGTAAAGCCATTCATGTAGGCTTTTTACTGAAGTCCAGTGAGAAGGTTTTGTGCAGTGCTCATATACTATCACACCCTCTACTTGAATGTTTTCAGATTCAAAGTATAATGGTATACCATTCTCGTCTAAAATTTTGTCTGGCACTCCATAGTTTCCAATAAGCGGGTATGTGAACATTAAAATTTGTCCCTTATATGATGGGTCTGTCAACGACTGCGGATATCCTACCATTCCTGTTGTGAAGACAACCTCTCCCAAAGTATTTTTTGGGTATCCAAAGAGTTTTCCCTCATGGACTGTCCCATCTTCTAGGACTAGCCACGCTCTTTTTTCGGAAGTCGTAAACCCTCTCCCGCTAAGACTTTAACTGTTTTTAAACTTTTCTATCCACAATATTTTTATTCAAAAAGTTTTATCTTCTTGAAATTAACGGTGTCTATTAGCCCCTTGTTTGTCACCCTTATCTCTGGCAAAACTGAAAGTGCAAGCAGTGACATTGTCATGAAGGGGTTTATCATTGTGCATCCAAGCTTTTTCCATGCATTAGACAATTCTTTCACATGCATGCAAACGTTTTCTATTGGCTCGTCTGAAACTATTCCTGCTATTGGCAGCTTAACAACCGCCAAAGTCTTTTCATCTTCAACCGCAATCATTCCCCCGCCAACTTCAGTAAGCCTATTACATGCGTACGCCATATCTTTATCTTCTACTCCAACCACTAGAAGGTTATGACTGTCGTGTGCTACTGTTGAGGCTACAGCACCCGCCCTAAACTTGAATCCCTTTACAAGCCCTAAACCAATTTCACCTGAACCCTTATGTCTTTCTATTGAAGCAACCTTTAAAATGTCATTTTCAACATCTTGGACAATTTCTCCATTTACAACTGGAACCTCGATAATCATCCTTTTTGTTAAAACACTTCCCTCTATTGCCTCTATAACATTGGCTCTAACTTTACTAGCTTCAAGTGGGGCCTGAATTTTAAAGTCTTCTGGCTTTAATGGGCGAGCAAGCTTCATTGTTCTCTTTACATGAGATGGGTAATTGAATCCATCTACCTTTTCAAGCATGCGCCCATCTTTTGCCACAAGTTTTCCGCCAACAAATGCCATCGAAACCTTTATTGGCTTAATTTTGTCTAAAACAAGTAGGTCAGCATATCTTCCTGGAGCTATTAAACCTAAATCGTTATCAACAT
>JACIWG010000021.1 GCA_014361085.1 Nitrososphaeria archaeon | reverse complement strand
ATAAAATTGTTTGTAGGAAAAAGTTTATAAGATATATTATTGGAGGTATTAGCCCATATAGTGGCGAGTAGAATGCGTCACTTTAAGGATGCCGTGTGGAAAGAAAATGTTACAAAAGTTGTGCAAGAAATAAGAGGCAAAAACATCAAATTCATAAAACTACAGTTCACGGACGTGAACGGAATTCTAAAAAGCCTTTCTGTACACTCTAAAAATATAGAAAATATATTCGAGAACGGACAGTCTTTTGATGGCTCATCCATAACAGGATTTAGACCCATCGAAGAATCTGATATGGTACTCTATCCCGATCCCTCAACATTCAATGAAATACCTTGGAGACCGCAGGAGAAGGCTTCCGGTAGAATGATATGTGACGTCTACACACCTGAAGATAGAAGATTTGAGGGAGACCCAAGATATGTTCTAGAAAAAGCGCTGAAAAAGTGCGAGGATGCTGGAATGAAGTTTATTTGTGCACCAGAATTAGAGTTCTTTCTACTAAAAGAGAGTGAGGACAGTAAGGTTCCAAAGCCGATAGACATGGCAGGATATTTCGACTACCATCCTGGAGACCTTACGGACTGGATAAGGCGTGAGATAGCGGACATGGCAGAATGTTTTGGAATAGAGATAGAAATAGCGCACCATGAAGTAGCACTGGGGCAGAATGAGATAGATTTCAAGTTTGATGAAGCTTTGGAGACAGCTGATAGGACGATAACAATGAAGATGGTTACAAAAATTGTTGCAGCAAAGAACGGTTACCTTGCAACATACATGCCTAAACCATTTTATGGAGTTAACGGTTCAGGAATGCATGTACACCAGAGCATGTGGAACCTAAATAGGACAGAAAACCTCTTCTATTCAGACGACCCTTCCTCAAATTTTCTGTCAGAGACTGCAAAATATTTCATAGGAGGACAACTTCATTTTGGAAAAGAAATGTGCGCGGTTCTAGCATCATGGCCAAACTCTTACAAGAGGCTTGTTCCAGGATATGAGGCTCCAGTGTACATTGCATGGGCCTTCAAAAACAGGTCACCACTTATAAGAGTGCCGAACTTTGGTGGAAGAAAAAATGCTGCAAGATGTGAGATAAGGTGTCCTGACCCAGCTGGAAACCCGTATCTGCAGTTTGCAGTATTATGCTTGGCCGGGCTTGAGGGTATAAAGAGGAAGATTGACCCAGGTGAGCCAACAGAACTTAACGTCTACAAGCTAAGCTACGAGGAAAGGAGGGCGAGAAACATTGTGTCTCTACCTGAATCTCTTAAAGAGGCATTAGATCTTATGGAAAACAGTGAGTTCATGAAAGAAGCTTTGGGTGAAACACTATTCAACAACTACTTGCATATAAAGAGGAAGGAATGGGACATTTACAGGACACAGGTTACAGAATGGGAAATTGAGAGATATATAAGAAGATTATAGCATGAGGTGAAGGTAAAATCTGTGGTATAGCATGCATATTTCTTGATGAAGAGGGGCCTGTTGGAAAAAATTTGATTACAATGATGGAGAACCTTCAGCATAGGGGTAAAGATTCCGCCGGTGTCGCCGTCTATGGAAGAGAAGGTGTTCAAGATGACGAGTATATTATCAAAATTTTTACAAAAGATGTTGTAGGAGCGCTGAGTAAAGTTTCAACAGCATTAGCGTCAGCTGGAGCAGACATCAGAAGTATAAGAATAAACACGTTAAGAGGCTTCGGCTTCGACAAGTATATTGTGAGAATTCATAAGGAAAGGTTAAGTGATGTTGTTGAAAGAATTAATGCGACAGGATTAGCTAAGGTAATAAGTATAGGAAAGAAGATGGAGATAATAAAGGATATAGGGCTTGCTGAAGAATTAGAAAAAAATTTCAAGATTTCTGAAATGATTGGAACACATGGGCTTGGACATGTAAGGTTTTCAACAGAAAGCGGAGTTGACATCTTTCACGCACACCCCTTCCAGTCACTAAAATATCCTGATATAGCACTAGTACACAATGGGCAGATCACAAACTATTGGAAGATAAGAGAAAAACTTGAACGTACAGGAGTTTCCTTTGAAACAGAAAACGATTCAGAACTGATTGTACACTATGTTGTAGAAATGATAAACAAGGGATACAGTTTAGAGGAGATATTGAGAAACTCGGTGAAGGAACTAGATGGACCATTCTCTTACATAATATCAACATCAGATTCTATTGGAATGGTAAGAGACAAACTTGGACTAAGACCACTACTAATATTTGAGGGAGAGAAAATTAAGGCCGCGGCTTCAGAAGAAAGTGCACTGAGAATATTTGGAGACAGTGGAAGGATAAGGGGGCTTAGGCCAGGTGAAGTCGTATGCTGGAAGAGAAACTGAAGGTAGTTGATGCAGAAAAATATAATGTTAGAGAACTGAACCTTGAACTCAAGAGGTTATCAAACTTTTTTGAAAAGATCGTCTTAGAAAATCCAAGCGGAAAACATTACATTGCAGCAGGATTAACCAGGAAGGTTGAGATAGAAGTTAGGGGGTCGGTTGGATACTTTCTTGGAACAATGATAGATGGGCCAAGTATAATAGTTGAAGGCAATAGTGGATGGTTTACTGGAGATAATATGACAGGAGGGAAGGTTATTGTTGAAGGAGATGCTGGAAACGGTGTTGGACAAGGACTCTATGGTGGAAAGATTATAGTGAAAGGAGACTGTGGAGACAGGATGGGCGCGCTAATGAAAAATGGTACAATAATCGTTTTAGGGAACACTGGTATAATGAGTGGACTTTACATGATGGGTGGAGAAATAATTGTGTTTGGAAAAACTGGTGAATATACAGGAGAGTCTATTATAGGAGGAAAAATATTTTTTACAGGACCTGAACCGAGCCTTGGAAAAAATGCTACAGTATGCGATGCTACAGAAGAAGAAATCTTTTACATAAACAGTATTTTAGAAGAAAATGGACTACCAAAATATGGTGGGAGAGTAAGAAAAATTTTACCTGAGAACAGGAGACCTTTTTATAGTCCAAAAAACGCTATTAAAGAAAATGTTAGCAAAACTAGAACAAGATATCAGATAATTTTAGATCATAAACTTTGCAAAGTTTGCGGCACATGTGTTAGAGTCTGTCCACAGGAGGTTTTTAAAAAGGTTGGAGAAGACTATATTACACCATTAAACGAACTTGACTGTGTAGGATGTGAAACGTGCATCGAATTTTGTCCATCGAAGGCGATAAAAATTTACCCAATAACAGAGGACACAGGCCTTTCATGGAAAAATAATATTATAAGGGAGATACAGGCTAAAGCTTTAATTGGGAAGCCTATAGTTAGGGGGACAAGCGCCTGGAGAAACTTTCCAAGCTTCGACGACCTCATAATATTATGTGCACAGACTTCAAGACCGCCAATAGACCATTATAGGGAACCTTGTGAAACAGAGGTAGCTCTAGGAAAAAGGTATGCTGAAAACCCTCTGAGGCTTAAGGCGCCAATAATAGTGGGAGCAATGTCCTTCGGCGCAATAAGTAAGGAGGCGAAGATTGCAATAGCAAAAGCTGCAACAAGAGTTGGGATAGCAGTAAACACTGGGGAAGGAGGAATAATTCCAGAAGAAAGAGAAAACGCTTCAATTTTAATAGCACAGTATGCTTCAGGTAGATTTGGAATAAATGCGAAAAATTTGCAGACAGCAGACGCTATTGAGATAAAAATTGGGCAGGGGGCTAAGGCTGGACAGGGTGGACTGTTAATGGGTGAAAAGGTTACTGCAGAGATAGCTGCTGTAAGAGGGATACCTGTCGGCACTGATGCTGTGAGTCCAGCGAGACACTTGGACATTGTTGGACCAGAAGATTTGAAAATGAAGATAGAACAGTTGAGAGAGATCACGGACTGGAGGATCCCTATTATTGTAAAATATTCTGCTGGAAGAGTCTATGATGATGTTAAGATTGCAGCAAAGGCTGGTGCGGACATAATAGTTGTAGACGGAAAACAGGGTGGTACTGGAGCTGCACCGGATATAATACTTGAACATGCAGGCTTACCTACTTTGCCTGCACTGGTGGAGGCTGATAGGGCCTTAAAGGAGATAGGGTTAAGGGATGAAGTTAACCTTATAATATCAGGGGGTATAAGAAGTGGAGCTGACATCGCTAAAGCACTTGCACTTGGAGCAGATGCTGTAGCTATGGCAACACCTATACTTGTGGCCATGGGATGCAAAGTCTGCGGACTCTGCAGTACTGGAAAATGTCCTAAAGGTATAGCGACACAGGATCCGGTTCTTAGAAGAAGGTTGAAGGTTGAAGATGCTGTGGAAAGGGTTGAAAACTATCTAACAACTGTCATCGAAGAGCTTAAAATGCTTACACAGTTGTCTGGTAAAACACACGTTAAAAACTTAGAGAAAGACGATTTGAGAGCACTAACATTAGAGGCTTCAACAATAACTGGGGTAAAGCTTGTTGGAACAGAATAAACGGTGTCCTAAAAATTTTATAATATTTCATTTCATAAGTTAAGCTTTCTCTATCTTTTCAACAAGCCTCGCATATTTTACCCTATACACTCCAGAATATTGACTATACTCTATTTCATAGTCAACTATTTCAATCTTTTTAGAAAAGAAGGGTGCATCCAATACTGTTGTCTCAATTTCACCACCTTCTCCAGCCGGATTCAAGCCATACCTTTTCCCATAGCTAACCAAAAGATTCACAAGCTCTTCATCTATAACCTTTCCCAAAAGATTTTTATCAAGAGGATATGCGAAAACACCTGAAATTATAACGGTATATTTATTAAATAGAACGTCTCTTAAAATTTCTACTTCATCTTTTAGCCAAAGAGGATTGATAGAAGATAAACCGAGTTCATCACAAACTTTTTTGATCCGTTGAAACTGATAGTTTGAACGTATAGCTCCTGAAACAACACCCTCTATACCATACTCTATTTTACAGGCTTTCAAAGCCTCCTTAAGGTCTTCAACCTCCCTCTCCTTAACACCCCTACTATAACATTTTATTTGGGGGAGATTCAATGCTTCAGCCTGCAAAGATGTCAACTCAATATTCGGTACATGAAACATGTAACTTTCCTTATTTTCAGAGAATACGGTAACCAAACATGCAATTTTATGGGAGCACATACTCTTCTGTAGTGCAAGACAGGAATCTTTACCTCCAGAGAATAAAACAGCAACCCTCACAAGCTATAATTGGGGGAGAGAGTAAATAAAAGTTCCGTCATCAAATTATAGGACTATGGAACCATAACAGTTGGTTCACTCATTTCCGAAGAAAAGTAGCCTCTAGCCATTCCAGGAGTATTATAGGATATTCCTATTGAACCATTCTTGTCTAGAGCAATAAGTCCACCACTATTTTCTCCAAATTTTAAAGTTAAAAGTTGAACAAGCTTTTCAGCAACCTCTTTAGCTGTAAAACCATTTTCAGCGTAAATTGAGGCGCGTATACCGACACCTAAAAGTATGATATATTCGCCGACACCAGTTGAGGACACTGCAATATTTTTGTCAGCATAGGTTCCAGCACCAATCAAAGGTGAGTCACCAACCCTACCAGGAAGCTTTAGAGCAAGGCCTCCAGTTGACGTGGCTGAAGCAAGATTACCTTCACAGTCTAAAGCGACAGCACCAACTGTTTCATGAAATAGGTGAGGATACTGTTTGTATAATTTGAGATTAGATTTGTATCTTGTGTTACCTTCATCAAATTTTCTAACCAAATCCATATATTTTGGTAAGCGGATGCTTCTATCAAAGTCAAATACTGGTACACCCATTGAGGCAGCGAACTTTGAAGCCCATTCCCCGACCAAGAGAACATGGTCAGTCTTTTCTAAAACAAGTTTTGCAGCTAGAACAGGATTTTTAACATTCCTAATACAGCCTACAGCACCAGCCCTCAAACTTTTTCCATCCATAACACCTGCGTCCATTTCAATTTCGCCAACAAGATTTGGATATGAGCCTAAACCAGCGTTTAGGACACCACTATCCTCGAGAACCATAACAGAATTGACGACAGCATCTAAAGCAGAACCACCAGACTCTAATATTGACGCGCCAGCCTTCAAACTTTTCAAAATAGCGTATTCAACAGAAGAAAATTTTTCCCTTTCAGACCATTGGCCAGCACCACCATGAACTACAATACACCACATGAAAAGAGGTGTGTAAAAGAGGGGTTATAAAGTTGAGTTATACAAAATTTTAAATATTTGTTTTATGATAAAATCAATTTATAGTCGGAGAAATATGGAATGGTAGAGACAAATTTAACACTATTATATGAGCTTGGTTTAATTATAATAGTAGCGTCACTTGCATCCGAACTATTTAAGAAGATTAAATTGCCAGGCCTCATTGGAGCAATATTAGTAGGACTATTTTTGGGAGGGCCTGGAGGAATAGGGCTTGTAACAGACTTAAATCTTGTCAATATGCTTGCATTAATAGGTTCAATTTTGATACTTTTTACAACAGGACTGGAATTTGATATAGACTCCTTCTGGAAGGTTGGGAAGGCAGCGTTTCTTCTAACAACGGGGGGAGTTATTATGTCAATTATTCTAGGATTTATTTTGGGAGAATATCTTGGTTTTGATCCTATAAAATCTCTACTTTTAGGTATAATTATTGCGCCAAGTGGGACAAGTGTGATTGCACATATTTTAACAGTAAATGATAAGGTGAATACGAGGACGGGTTCAACACTTTTGACAGCATGCATAGTGGACGATGTTGAAGGAGTACTACTCTTAACAATAGCGCTTGGGATAGCGGTTAGTGGGACAGCGAACTTTATTGAGGCAACGAAAATCGTTTTACTTTCCACATTCTTTGTACTAGCTTCAATATATGTAGGAGGAAAGATTTTGCCAAAAATAATCTATCAAGTAAGTAGAATATTTTCAGACGAAATATTTTTTGCAATCCTATTCGGTTTCGGATTAATGCTTGCATTTATAGCATCAAACTTGGGACTGGCAGCAATTACAGGAGCATTTATAATGGGAGCAATAATTCCCTACAAAAAGATTGGAGAAAAGATCGGATACAGACTATTTATGATGAAAGAACTATTTTCAACAATATTTTTTACAAGCATCGGATTAAGTGTTAACCCATACAGTGTGACAGAAGAAAGTTTGAAAATATTGTTGATATTATTTTCAGCAATATTATTTAGATTTGTTGGAGGAATCATGGGAGGAAGGGTTGCAGGTTTAAAAGGAAAAAAATTGACTACATTAGCCCTTGGTTTGAGTATAAGAGCTGAAATGTCATTGATAGTAGCAAGAGAAGCATTTGTTGAAGGGATTGTGGATAACGTGTTCCTTTCCATTGCAACAGCGGTTGTTGTGGCAACAATGTTTGTGATAATACCAATCTTTACAATAATGTGTAAGGAAGTCGATTAAATTTTCCTATATAAAGAAGATGCCCATTGAGGCCGCTAAAGATAATGTTGCAACAACATCAGATACAGAGGCGACTAAAGGTATCACAAAATTGTCTGGGTCAAGTCCGTACTTAAAGGTTTGAGTGGCGACGGTTAAAGAGAAAATTGAGATAAAAAGGAAACTGATTATGTTAGAGAAAAGTGTTATAGAAATGAGGTAGAAGAGGAAAGAAATATTTTGTAATCCACTTATAGCAAAACCTATAGTAGCAAATGTTAAGTGTATTATAGCAGCTGCACATTCAACTGAAACAAGGTCAGCTAAAGTTTCCTTAAATGTTTTGGTTAAAGATGTGGTGTAGCCTAGGGCAAGTTTTGTTGTCTCCATAGAGCCGAGTATTGAGCCTATATCGCCTAAAGCGTCAATCAGTGCAGGATAAATTATTAATATTGAAGGCATGTCTTCGATTTTCTCCTTAAGACTACCGAGACCCATGCCGCCAAAAACTCCGAAAAGGCTAGCCAAGACTACGGTAGGGACACCCTCCAAAAGAGTTCTCCTGAAAACATTATCCCTCCTATATCTTAAAACAATTGCAGAAAAGTAGACTGCAACTAGAATTAAAATTAAAAATAGTAGGGGCAGGTTATCAAAATATATTATAAAGCCTGCGATAGTAAAATAACAAAATGTAATAAGTATGTCATCAAGAGTTGACATAACTGGATAGATGAAAATGTCAGGATCTAAACCACGTTTAAAAACCTCGATACCTACAATTGAGGCGATTGGAATGGAAATAAGTATAGCTAACAAGCAGGTGAATGGAGGAACCAGTATAAAGTATGGCAGATGCTGTAAAGAGATTAAGCCAAAGGAAGAATTTAATGCAAATGATATGATGCCAATAACTAACGTGTCAAAGAAAGTTAGTGCAAGGATCGCCTTGATCAGAGAATAGAATTCACGAGTGTTTTTGAAAAGACTTGGTTTAGCTAAACCAAGATGTAGCATCGTTCCAAGCTTTCCAGAATATATGCCTCCAATATTTCCTCTGATTGTTAAAATAGGTGTAAATAGTAGTAGAATCCATACAAGATTGCCAAAGAGTGGATAATAGTATGCGGCCACAGATCCAGAGAGTAGTCCACCTAGGTCAAAGGATAGGGCAATAATAGATTGCCTGAAAATGTTTGTTTTGAAAAAAGTTGGCAAAAGGACCAGCCCATGCTACAACTACTCTTCCTCATTTTCATGTGACGCTATTTTCAAAAATTTTGATGCACCTTCAACGTATCCCCTAAAAATTATAGTGTCACCACAAGAAAGCTTGAATGAGTCTGAAGGATTATAGAACCATTTTCCACCACGATTGACGGCAACAATCCTTATTCCAAGATCATCTTCAAGGCCAAGTTCACCGATAGACTTATTGCATAAAATAGAATCTTCATGAACACACGCTTGAGCTATTGTCTCATCAGCTTCCTGAAAGGCAATATGAACTATTGGGTGTGCTCTAACACCCTTTTTAACAAGCATAGCAATCCTAGTGGCAGCGTCAGCAAGTTCTTCAGCAGCCATAGCTAACCTAATAGAGCCTAATACCTCTTCAGGCCGCCATCTATCTTTCACCTTCATCATTTCAATCTCAAATTCTATATGTAGTGTGTCAACAACATCCTCCATCTTTAAAACATGCTCAGCAATTTCTTCACTACCACATATAAATGCAGAATATGCAAGGTCAACCATCATTTCTGAAAGGTCTTTCAACTGAGCCAACATATTTGCAAGATTAACTTCTTCCATAATCACCACTCCTCCAGTGAAAGTGAGGGCTCAGGAATAGACTTAAGCTCACCCTTGGCAAGCTTATCAAACTCAATAACGCCAACATCACTTCCTCTCGCAATCAAGACATCATCTTCAAGTAAGACAAAGTCGTCTTCAAGATTAGTAAAAATTTCGTGACCACGCCTTACAGCAATAATCTTTACACCAATATTGGTTTCAAGAGAAAGTTCACCAATACTTTTTTTTACAAGAATCGAATTTTGAGAAACCTTCACCCTAACAAACCTTTCCTGAGTTCTAGCAAAAGCACTCAATATTTCTGGAGGAACACCTAGACCAAGCAAAACAATATTTGAAATATTTTTTGCAGCATGTGATATAAAATCTGACACTGCACCCATTTGAAGAACACCGGAAAGTGCTTCCGCATCCTCAGGATCCTTTATAACTATAGCGGTATGCATAAGTAGTGCGGTCTTAAGCACCTTAATCTTGTCATCAAGTTCTATAACCTCTTCAGCCAAATCCTTATCATTAAAAATTATAGAAGAGTAGGCAAGGTCAACCATCAAAGTTGTAGTGTCATGCATTTCCTTCAAAATTTCTCTAACAGAAACAGGCCTATATTGCATGCCCCCATTCATATAAGACACCATCCATACAGAAAGTCTAGAGATATTTAAATTTATTACAAATCTATGATAAAATTGTTTCAGAACACAAAGCCTTTATAGAAAAAGTTAAGAAAAGCAATTTTGCAACTTTAGTGATGGTAAATGAGTTTAAAGGCTAAATTGAGAGAAAAGAAGCCTAATTTTGGAACATGGATAACAATAGCACATCCGGAGGTTGTTGAAATAGCTTCAACCGTACCATTCGATTGGCTAATGTTTGACATGGAACATTCACCACTAGACATACAGACACTTGAGATAATGCTTCCCGGTTTAAACGGTTCAGAGATAACACCTATGGTTAGGGTTCCATGGAACGATTTTGTAACAATAAAAAGAGTTTTGGATTTAGGATTCGATGGAATACTTGTGCCATGGGTGAACAGTAAAGAGGAAGCGAAAAAGGTTGTGGAAGCGTGCCAGTATCCTCCAGTAGGAATTAGGGGGACGGGTCCGAGAAGATGTATAAGGTATGGTGCAAGAGATATACTAGAATATTATAACAAGTTTGAGAAAGAAAGGCTTGTGATAGCAATACAGGTTGAAACGCAGAAGGCTTTAGACAACTTGACAGAAATACTTTCAGTTGAAGGGATAGATGTAGCATTTATTGGACCGAACGACCTTTCAGCATCACTAGGAATATTTAGGCAATTTAATCACCCGAAATTTGCTGAAGCATTAAAGAAGGTTGTTAAATCCTGCGAAGAAACAGGGAAAGTTGCAGGAATAATGACTTCAGGTTCAGAAGATGCTAAAAAGAGACTTGAAGAAGGATTCAAGTTTATAGCCCTAGCACACGACTTTTCAAACATGAGAAGAGCATTCTTGAATGAACTGAACAGTGTCAAAAACTTCTTAGAAAAGGGAAAATGAAATCTTCTGATCAACTTATTCTTTTTTTATATATATGGGGAGAATTAAATATATTTCAGTGCTCATAAACAGATTTAGGGAAACCTTTTGTCTCAAACTGTATAGTCACATGGTCAATTCCAAAATCTTTTCGAAACACATTAATAAGCTTAGAAAGTAAACTTTTTTCGTCAACATCATCACCTACAACAACATGAGCACTAAGAATGCACATTTTGTCAGGTGTAACACACCAAACATGAAGGTCGTGAACACCTTCTACACCCTCTTCACTCAAAATCTTTTCCTCAACAGCTTTCAAATCAATATGTGATGGGACACCCTCAAGTAGAACATTCAATGAATCCATTATAAATTTACCAGAACTGTATAATATAAGTAGGCCTATAACGATACTAATTATTGAGTCAACCAAAAACCAGCCTGTAAAATGAATTATTAAGGCAGCAGATATGGCTCCAATAGAACCGAAAATGTCGGATACGACATGGAGAAAAGCACCTCTGACATTCAAACTCCGCTCCCCAGACCTATGAAGTATGTGAGCAGTGAAAAGGTTAACCAAAAGCCCGAAGAAAGCAACTACGAGCATACTTAAGCCTTCAACATGAACAGGACTCATAAATCTCAAAAAGGCTTCATAAAGTATGAAGATTACGACAACACACAAAAATATGCCATTCAAAAAAGCTGCTATAACTTCAGAACGATAGTATCCGAAGGTCTTCCTATTATCAAGAGGCCGTCTAGCAATCCAAGAGGCTAGGAGCGCAAAAAGAAGGGCTACAACATCATTTAACATATGCCATGCATCACTAATGAGAGCAAGACTATTAGATAGAAAACCCCCTATAAGCTCGATAAAAAAGTAAGTTAAAGTTACGGTAAAAGCAAGTTTTAGGGCGTTAACACTTTCAAAGGAATGAAGATCGTCCATTAAGACACCCGATGCAAACATGTTGGAGACATTATGAGATTATATAAGATTTTCTAGCAACGGATGATATTTTGATTACACACATTCGTTATAACATTGTAATATAATAAGTGAAATTATTCAAAAAACTAGAGAATTAAAGATAAAATTTATATAAAGGTTTTCTGAGGGGGTGTTAATGGAGGTGACCTAAAGATGCCTTGGAGCGACATTGATAGAATCGAGGAAGAGCTTGGACTAGTGCCTCGCATAGATGAGAAGAAAAAGAGAAGAAGATTATTCTTCTTCTAAAAAATATTTTAGAATAAGTTAATTTATAGACTAACCCTCTAAAATTTTTTTAGAGTAAACTATATTATTTTATGATCTTTATGTCTCATAGATTTTGTGCTAATAATTTCTCGTATTC
Organism: Nitrososphaeria archaeon; assembly: GCA_014361085.1. GTDB lineage: Archaea > Thermoproteota > Nitrososphaeria > JACIWG01 > JACIWG01 > JACIWG01. The sequence continues at coordinate 2,698 of JACIWG010000021.1, read as the reverse complement.
TGGATTAATTTTGCCGTATTTTGCCTGAATCAAGGTTTTGAGTCTTTGCCAATCATCTAATATTTTAGGCCAAACCTCGCTACTCATATTTTTTATTACGTACTCTTTTAAAGGCTTTTCACGTTTAATCTTTCTCTCAGGCCAGTTTATTGTGATAAGTCCCGCTTTACGTAGATGCTGTAGTTTATGATACAGTTGTTCGAGTTCAACAGGATAGTTCATTGCAGTCTCTAACTCCTCGACTAGAGAATCTATCGTAATTTCGCTCTCATATCTAAGGCATATTATTGCTATAATATTCTGAACAAGCCTCATTGATTTGCTTAAATAAATGCCTATCCTCTTCGGTGGAATAAGCGCTTGTTCTAGTATGTACGAATACCTTTTATAAAACCATGTTTTGACAGCTTCAACTAGTGTAATGTACGTGCCTATCAAGATTAGAAGGACTATGTAGAATACTGTTGGAAGATCTGTGAACTTGAAGACGGCGCCCAATGGTGTCATGGGTAGGAGTAGTGCAAATAATATTATCACCATACTACTTAATGCTAGAATCTTGCTAGGCCTACTTTTATAGAAGGGAGACTTCCTCGTCCTAATCGAAAACACTACTAAGGTTTGGGTAGACAGTGATTCAATGAACCATGCAGTTTGGAACAAACTTTCATTCGCCTTAAACACGAATAGCATTATAAAGAATGTTAGAAAGTCGAAAATTGAGCTTATTGGCCCGAATATTATCATAAATCTTCTGATAAATGATATGTTCAGCCTCTTCGGCTTTTCTATGTACTCGTGATCTACGTTATCAGCTGGTATAACTGATTGTGCAAGGTCATATAATAGGTTGTTCAATAGTATTTGGATAGGCAGCATTGGCAGGAAGGGTAAAAAGAGTGATGCACCTGCTACACTGAACATGTTTCCAAAATTGGAGCTTGTCCCCATCATGATATACTTCATTGTATTACCGAATGCCTTTCTACCCTCTAAAACACCGTCATGGAGTATTGTGAGGTCATTTTTTAGGAGTATTATGTCCGCAGCCTCCTTGGCAACATCAACAGCATTATCTACAGAGAGACCGACGTCAGCGCTTTTTATTGATGGCGCATCATTGATTCCATCACCTAGAAAACCTACAACGTGCCCATTATTTTTTAGTGCATTGATTATCCTATTTTTTTGGGCTGGTGTAACTCTGCAGAAGACGTTTGCTTCTTCAACAACTCTTGCTAGGGCGTCATCATTCATCTGTGCGATCTCGTTTCCAAGGACCACTCCTTTGATTTCGAAACCTATACGTTCACAAACTTTCCTTGTTACCAATTCATTGTCTCCTGTAAGAATTTTTACTTCAACACCGGCATCGCTTAAGAGCTTAAGTGAAGTGCTGGCGGTCTCTTTTGGGGGGTCCAAAAACGCTACAAAACCCAAGAACACCATACCACTTTCGTCACTGACTGTATAGGTTGGCTTATCTTCTAGAAGCTTATATGCTACACCTAAAATCCTGAAACCTTCCGAACTTAATTCGATATACTTTTTCTGAACCTTAAGCAAAAATTCTTCGCTTAACTCAAAAATTGAACCTTTAACTTCAATTTTGGAGCAAATTTTAAAGATTTCTTCAGGAGCGCCTTTCGTGATCATGATCACTTGATTTCCCTGTTTCACCACTACTGAAAGACGTTTTCTAACAAAATCGAATGGTACTTCATCAACCTTCCTATATTCTTTAACTTCAATTTCTCGATACTCAAGTATCGCATCATCGAGAGGGCTTCTTAAGCCAGTTTGATAGTAGCTGTTTAAATAAGAGAATAGTAGTACTTTCTCGTCCTCGTTACCGTAGCAGTCTACGTGGAGTAAAAGCTTTATCTTATTTTCGGTTAATGTACCTGTTTTGTCAGTACATAATATGTCCATGTTACCGAAATTCTGTATAGATGCTAAACGTTTTACAATAACGCCTTTCCTTGACATTGCGACAGCGCCCTTAGAAAGGTTAATGGAAACGATCATGGGCAAAAGTTCAGGAGTTAATCCAACAGCTAAAGCTACAGAAAAAAGAAGTGAAACCAGAACATTATGCATATAGAGAGCGTTGACAAAGAACACAAATATTACAAGTAAGAATGTCACCTGCATTATTAGGTAGCCGAAACGCTGTAGCCCCCTCTGGAATTCTGTTTCCACTTCCCTTGTAACAAGAGTTTTTGCAATCTTCCCATATTCTGTATAATTTCCTGTTTTAACTACTAATGCGGTTGCGGTTCCGCTTACAACAGAGGTGCCCATGAAAAGGTAGTTTGTCCATTCCATTATTGGAGCATCAGCGGACTTTAGTGGTTCAGGAGTTTTTTCAACTGGGACAGATTCTCCTGTTAATGCTGACTGGTCTACAAACAGGTCTTTTGCACTTATAACTCTAGCATCAGCTGGAACAACATCACCCGCTGAAAGAAATATTATGTCACCTGGAACTATTTCTGGAAATCCTACCTCACGTTTAACACCATCCCTGAGTACAGTCGCTGTTGTCGCAACCCTCTTCTTTAACATTTCAGCAGCATTTTCAGCCTTACGTTCTTGATAGAAGTCTAGGATTGTGCTGAAAAGTACTATAGAAAATATTATAAATGCATTAGGTAGTTCTCTGTAAAAGCCTGAGATTAAGCCTGCGATCAAAAGT
>JACIWG010000207.1 GCA_014361085.1 Nitrososphaeria archaeon | reverse complement strand
ATAAATTCTTCAAGTCCATATCCAATAGTCAAAGTATTAAAAGGAAGGTCGGCTATTAAAATAGAAGTTACTTTGGATGCCTTAAGCCCTCTTAGGAGCGTATTATGGAAAAAGGCTCTTGCTTCATCTTCTTTAATAGCTTGTTCTATTGCAGAAATACTATCTATAACTAATCTACTAACATTATAATCCTTTATCACTTGTAAAAGGTTTTTAAGGAGAAGGTTGATTCCATTCATATCCTTTATTGTTAACATTTCCAAAAAGATGAATTTTCCTTCCTTTTCGTAATTTTCAAGATTAAAACCTATTAATTTCATGTAATTCATATAATCTTCTTTTGGCTCAACAAGGCCTAAAAATAAAGTCGTTTCACCATTTAAAAGGCCTTCATAGAGAAACTGTGTTGCTAAAGTTGTTTTTCCTGAACCCGGATTACCTGCTAGAAGAATGATTTGCCCTTTTAAAAAACCACCTATTATACTATCCAGTTCCTTAACGCCTGATTTTACAGCCTCCAACATATTTATTTACCTATTATATTAGTGGATTTAAATATTTTTCGAAACAATTATTAGTTTATGTTTTTATTTTATAAAAAAATAATCATTTTATTCATAATAGTATTAAAAATGTATACGCTTGTTTATGCATATGAGATGGGAGTATTACAGAAAAATTTAGATAAAGGTTGTTATAAACGCGTAGATAATATGAGCACTAGCCCAGACAATAGGCAGATTCTTAGGTCTGAAGTTCAAAGAAGTCTTTCAAATATTGCACAAGTTGAAAGCCAACTTAATTGGCTATCGTCAACAATCTCCTATATTGACAGCATGAGCACAGTTCTACCTTCAAGGTTCGACAGCTTAAGAAGTAGAGGATATATTCACAGAGCTGGTGTAGAAAGACAGTTGGGGAAACTTGTTGAAAACTGGAATCTTACAAGGGCAGATATTGTTTCAGAGATTGAATCCCTTTCAAGCCGGCTTAAAAGTGAAATTGGCCAGCTTAAGGGTGAGGGAATGTCCTTTTAAATAGAATAGGGCATCAATTTTCTCCAGAATTTATTCTAAGGGGAGAAGTTGCATTATTTAATTCTAAAGTGAACTCTTTTGTTTCAAGAGCAAATGAACAGATTATTCGAGTGAGAAAGGGGTTAGTGGAAATTAGAAAAGATTTTGAGGTGGTGGAAAAAGTTGTTGGAGATGCTGAAAATGTCCTTAAAGCTGTAGCTTCTGCATCATTTAATCTTTTTGAAAATGAGTATCCACTTTTATGTGTTAATGTGAAAAAGCTTGAGCCTGGTGAAAAGAGGGAGGGAAGGGTTATTGTAACGGACCAGCGTCTACTGTTTGAGATTGAAAGAGAAGTTGTTTTGGAGAGGAAGCTTTTTATTGCAACAAAAACTAAGGTGGAAAGAAGTTTGGATTTAGAGGTTCCATTAGGATTGATTGCCAGCGTCCAAAAGGGTAGGGTTGGGCTTATTGCTTGGGAGGGTGTATATATTGATTTGAAGCCGGGATACAAGTTTAAGGCGATAGTTTTTGACACAAATGGTGATGATACTGAAAAGCTTATTGATGTAATAAATTATGTGATTTCAGGTGAGTCTGATAGAGATAAGATTGTTTTAGAATCTAAATCTGTTGAGGAGCCTAGGGCTTTCTTTTGTATCAAGTGTGGTGCACCATTAGATGTTCCAACAACCCGTGGCATCTATGAGGTTATATGCAAATATTGTGGTACAAAAAATAGGCTAAAATAAAATTTATTTTTACCAGCTGATTAAACTATCTCGATTTAGATGGAGACAGCGGTAGGAGTAGATTTGGGTGCAACCCATGTTAGGGTTGCTGTTGGAGTTAGAGATGGTAGAATTTTGGCTAAAAATGTTAGGAGAACAGTCCAGGAGGGGGACGAATATGCACTAAGTAGGCAGATTGTTAGCATGATCAAGGAAATTCCAAGAGAATTTATTGATGAAGCTATTGAAATCGTTATTGGAACGGTCGGGCCAATAGATCCTAAAAATGGTTCAATTTCGCCAGCAAATTTACCCTTCAAAAGAGCATACTTAACAAAACCGATTTCGGATGAGCTAAAGTTGCCTGTAAGATTATATAACGATTGTGTCGCTGCTGTAGTTGGTGAAAAGTTTTTCGGAGAAGGCAGGGGGAGAGAAAATTTAGTTTACGTTACAATAAGTAGTGGTATTGGTGGAGGCGTTTTCGTTAACAATAAACTTCTTTTAGGAAAGGATGGGAACGCTCACGAAATAGGCCACATGACTATAGACTTTGATGGTAGACTATTGTGTGGATGCGGTAAGAGGGGACATTGGGAAGCCTACTGTTCCGGAAACAATATACCAAATTTTGTCAGATGGATGGCTAAAAGTTTTGATAAAAGCATTCTTGAAAAAAGTGTAGTCTACAGTAGACTTGATAGGCTTGAGAGTAGAGAGGTTTTTGAGGCTGCAAAGATTGGAGATGAATTCTGTTTAAATGTTGTCAATGAAGTTGGTAGGTTGAATGCTATAGGCTTCGCTAATATAGTAAACCTATATGATCCAGAA
>JACIWG010000206.1 GCA_014361085.1 Nitrososphaeria archaeon | reverse complement strand
GGCACCGTAATTAGATTTTACCTTTTCTAGAGAAGGCTATTACAGCATTTATTGAGGATACGAGATTTTTTATGTTCTGGAAGGCTGGAATATTTGATTCATGCAAGAGTATAAACCTTTCTCGCGTATATTGTCCGCCTGCTGCAAAAACAAATATCGGCTTCTTAAAATCAATCAAACTAAGCTGTTTCACAAAATCATCTTCTAATGGAACATCTTGGAATACTATAGAAAGAACAATTATGTCAACTTCCTGTGAATCCGCACATACTCTTACTGCATTTATGAAGTCTTTTGATGTAGCACTTCCAGTCAAGTCTATAGGGTTGCTTATTATGGCATAAGGTGGCAAGACTTGCCTAAGAAGGCTTACTAACTTTTCAGATGGTTCCACCATTTTTAAACCATATTCTGATATAAGGTCGGCTGCAACAACACATGGTCCTGCACCGTTGGTTATCATCATAACATTCTTGCCAACAAAATTCTTCAATAATGAAACACTTTTTGAAACATCATAAAATTGTTGGAGGTCTTCAGCTATAAATGCACCACAATTTTCAATAACATCTTTTGCGATAAGATAGTTTGAAGCCATACGTCCAGTATGAGATTTTGCTACACGAGCACCATATGATGTTCTACTTGCCAAAAATACGATTACAGGCTTACCACATTCCCTTATTGATTCGGCAAGCCTTCTACCGTTGGTGAAGCTTTCAACATACAATGATATAACCTTGGTGTTAGGATCATTGTCTAGGAAATGGATGAGTTCTGCCTCGTCTACGTCAGACCTATTTCCAATACTTATAACCTTACTTACACCCACATTTTCTTCAGAAGCCCAGTCCATGAATGTTACAGCAAAGGTGCCGCTTTGGGAAATTACTGCAATATTACCTTTCTTGGGTCTAGGAAGACGCTCGTATGGTTGAAAAAGGCTGTCTACGCCGGAATAGGGGTCGAAGACGCCTACGCAGTTTGGTCCAATGATTCTAAAACCGTCTCTTTTTGCTATCCTCAATATTTCCTCTTCAAGTAGTACTCCGTTTTCTGAAAATTCTCTAAAACCTCCAGATATTATTATTACAGCTTTAACAGATTTCTTCTTAAACTGGTTAAAGATTTCAATAGAATCCTTTGCTGGAAGAGCATATATCACAAGGTCTATGTCCTCTGGAACATCTTCGATGCTGGGATAAGCTTTTTTGCCCAAAACTTCCTGCACACTAGGATTTATAGGGTAAACGTTTCCTCTAAAGTTTCCCCTAACCATACTTTTAAAGCATTCATGACCTATTTTACCAGGTTTTGAAGACGCACCGACTACAGCGACAGTTTGAGGGTTAAAGAAGTATTTTATATTATCCATCTTATTTGGCTACAATTGTACAGCTTTTAATCTTTCTTAGAAACTATTCAAAAATTTTGATATCAGCTAATAATATTATAATACAAATATAGTTTGGGTGAAAGTGGTATGACACTATAATATTATATTATTTTATTGGCAAGTATTTTAGACCCTTTTAAGCACATGCATGTTTTCTGATTCGATAAAATCTAACTTTTCCATCCAATATAGTATGATGTTACCGATTACGTTATTGATTGGTATGTAGCCTCTGTTTATACCAGTACAGTCGGCATCAATGTAAACATAATATTGTTCATTAAAAAACTGGAAAAGCGCTATCTCACTATCATTGTATAATGGTTTTTTGTAAATGTAGAACGGGTACAGGACACAAGCTTTAGGCCTAAAATGGTATATACTGCAGTGGGCTCTACCCTTAACCCAGTCTAGAAATATACAGTAGCCGTCACCCTTCTTCTTCAGATGAAAGCCTTTGTTAAAGTATTCTATTACATTTGCACCATATTCCTTCTGATAATATAAGGCTTCACCAATTTTTACTGGAACCAAAAGTCTGCAGCATCTACCACATCTGATGCAAGACCAGCTGCTTATAGAACGCCAGCCAACAGGTCTTACCATCAAATAAAAACAATTTAGAAACCATTAATATAAAATTTTCTTCACAAGTGATTCATATACATTAAAATAAAACTGTTTGCTAGACTGTCTGTAATACTATAACCTTATAGAGGAGTTCTACGCCAAAATAGAATATCATGATCGAAAGAATCAAGAGAATAATTTTGTACAGTTTGAGATCTATTTTAGAAAATGAGCCTACCTTTGACATTAGAATAAGCCAAAAGTAGTCTAGCCAAACATGTGCAATATAAAACACTACTATAATCGACAACGTAACCACGGCTACAGCTTCAAGTAAAAGCGCTGTCCCTACACTGATCCACCAAGCAATAAAATATGGGTTAAAAGCAGTGAGAAAAATGCCTGTTAAAATCGATGAACTGTATCTTAACTTATTATTTGAAGTGTTAAGCGTTCTTATATACAATGCATCTTTTAATGTTAAGCTTCCAAAGAATATCAAAAATATTCCGCCAACCGCGCCCAACAACATTTTAACAACATTTATCTGAAAAAATGCGCCTAATCCGAAAGCTATTGCTAAAACAAGAGGAAATTCTATTATAGTGTGGCCTGCAGCTATTCCT
>JACIWG010000205.1 GCA_014361085.1 Nitrososphaeria archaeon | reverse complement strand
ATTTATTTACCAAGATGAACCTTTAGGAATTGCCCATGCAATAATGCTTGCTGAAAAATATATAAACAATTCTCCATTTGTTGTATATCTGGGAGATAATATATTGAAAGGAGGAATAAAAAAGCATTTGGAAGAATTTATGGGTAACAATTATGAAGCAAGCGTACTTCTTGCAGAGGTTAAGAATCCTCAAGAGTTTGGAATTGCAGAATTAAATGAAAGAGGAGAAATTGTAAAATTTGTTGAAAAACCGAAACAACCACCATCAAATCTTGCTGTTATAGGCATTTATTTTTTCCGGCAAGCAATATTTAAAGCGGTTAAAGAAATAAAGCTTTCATGGAGAAACCAGTATGAAATAACAGATGCTTTACAATGGGTTATGGACCATGGATATAAAATTAAGGCGGGCATGGTAGAAGGATGGTGGAAAGATACTGGTAGACCAGAAGATATTTTGCACGCAAACAGGCTTGTTCTGGATGAAATAAAGGGAAATATAAGTAGCGAGAGAATAATTGGAAGGGTAGAAATTGGAAAAGGTACAGAGATTGATGAAAGCTCTATAATAAAAGGTCCTGTAGTTATTGGTAGAGATTGCAAAATAAAAAATTCCTATATAGGGCCCTATACAAGTATAGGAAATAATTGTGAGATAGAAGGAAGTGAAATTGAGGATTGTGTAATAATGGATGATTGCAAGTTAATTAATGCTGGAAAAATATCTGATTCTTTAATAGGCAAAGGTGTCAAAATAGGAAAAAAGAATTCTTTGCCATCAGGTTTTAAATTTGTAATAGGAGATAATTCGGAGGTTTGGATATGAAAGTTTTAGTTACAGGTGGAGCGGGGTATATAGGGTCTGTGCTTGTTGAAATGTTGCTTGAAAGAGGTTATAAAGTAAAATGTTTAGATAGGTTTTTCTTTGGCCCAACACTTTCGCATTTAGAAGGAAAAAAAGATTTAGAAATTATAAAAGATGATATAAGATGGTTTAATCCATCTTATCTGGAAGATGTGGATTGTGTTATGGATCTAGCTGCTCTTTCTAATGATCCCGCAGGTGAGCTTGATCCAGAAAAAACAATGGATATTAATTATAGAGGAAGAGTTAGGGTCGCCACTTTAGCAAAAAAGAAAGGTGTTGAAAGATATATCCTGGCATCTTCTTGTAGCATATACGGATTCCAGGAAGGAACGGTAAATGAAGAATCCAATATAAATCCTCTTACAACATATGCAAAAGCAAATAGGTTAGCTGAGGAAGGAGCTTTTGAACTCGCTGATGAAAAATTCTGTGTCACTGCGCTAAGACAAGCAACAGTTTATGGTCTTTCTCCTAGAATGAGATTTGATTTAGTGTTAAATGTAATGACTTTAAATATGTGGAAGGAAGGGAAACTAAGAATAGTAGGTGATGGAAAACAATGGAGACCCCTTGTATATGTAAAAGACACTGCTAATGCATTTATAAAAACTCTTGAAGCAGACAAGGAAAAGGTAAATAATCAGATATTCAACGTGGGCTCAAATGAGCAAAATTATCAAATTATTGATCTCGCAAATATTATAGCTGATGCCCTTAAGATGGAATTAAAATATGAAAGATACGGCGATCCAGATAGAAGATCTTATCGAGTTGATTTTACAAAAATAAAGAAAACACTTAATTTCACTCCAAAATATGACCCAACTTACGCAGTGGTTGAAATTAGAGATGCTTTAGAGGAGGGTAAAATAAAGGACGATATGAAGACCAGAACGGTAGAATGGTATAAATTTTTAATTGAGACACAAAAACTCCTGAGAGATATAGAGATAAATGGATTAATTATTTAAGGAAAAAATTTAAAAAGAAATAGATAATAATAGTGGTGAGAGATATGCCATTTGAATTTAAAAAGCTAAGCATCCCGGATGTAATTCTTGTTAAACCAAAAGTTTTCTATGATAATCGCGGTTTTTTCATGGAAAGCTATGAGAAAACATCTTTTGAGAAAGCTGGTATAAAAGGAGAGTTTGTTCAGGATAATCATTCACTATCTCAGGGAGGAGTAATAAGAGGACTGCATTTTCAAAAAAATCCTTATGCACAGGCTAAGCTTGTGAGATGTGTAAGAGGAGCAATATATGATGTGGCGGTGGATTTAAGAACCAAATCCCCGACTTATGGAAAATATGTTTCCATAATATTATCTGAAGCAAATAAGTATATGGTATATATACCGAGGGGATTTGCTCACGGATTTGCAGCATTGACTGATAGAGTAGAAGTGCTTTACAAAGTTGATAATATTTATTCCCCTCAGAGTGAGGGAGGATTAATATGGAATGACCCTGATATAAACATTGAATGGCCTATTGATGAGCCGATTCTCTCAGAAAAGGATAAAAAATGGCCGAAATTAAAAGAGCTCGGTAAAATTTTCTGAGATAAATATGAAAATTGCAATTATAGGTGGAAAAGGTCAGCTTGGAAGCGATATTGTCAAAGAATTTGAAAAAGATGCAATTTCACTTACTCATGAGAATTTAGATGTAGTAAATTTTGAAAGTTTAAAAATTCTTAAAGAAATTAAACCAGATTGCGTGGTCAATACCG
>JACIWG010000204.1 GCA_014361085.1 Nitrososphaeria archaeon | reverse complement strand
ATGGAAATATGCGTATTTAGGAGCAAAAAGTTAACCGACGGGCCTGGAAGGTTTTCAATGATTATTTTATTATTGTATTATTTAGGCCTCTTGCCTTAACTTGTAACAATTCTGTTAAAAAGGAGAGTTGACATCACCCGAAATTAAAACAAATGATAAAATAATTATTGTATTATTTAATCATTTAAACTCGAGCCGTTGCTTTATCTTTTCGATTTCCTCCTTTTCGACCAGCTTTATCAATCTCCTAAACTCTTCCTCCGGTAAAACTTCCTTGAGGGTCCAATAAAGCCGTATGGCTTTTTCAAATATTTCATTCTGCTTTCCTTCCCCCTCTGCATATAATGTTCTCAGTAATTTATCTGTCTCCACACTTATGTAGAGAGTTTTCATCTTCTTCTCAGTTTCTTTCTTTACCTTTGGTCTATTATTTGGTTCTTCCGTTAGAGTTTTTACGACTTCGCTGCTCATGGAGGGGAGTTTTGGTAAACTTTTCTTTTTACCTGACATTTTTTACCACCCTTTCCGCAAGTTGTAGGAATGCTTTCGATACTCTGTTTTTGGGATCAAACTCAAAAACTGGTTTACCCTCTTCTTGAGACTTCTCAACTGCCACTGCCCTTGGTAAAATGGCCACTATAGGCAAGTCTGGGTAGGTCTCTTTCAGCTGATCTAACCTCACCTGGGGGACTTTGCTCTGGCGTGTAAATTTGTTTGCAACAATACCCATAATTTGTAAGTCTGGGTTGAGTTCGGTGGATTTTATCTCCCTGATAACATCAAGTGTTAGCTGTACCCCCATTACACTGAAATACCCCAACTCAGTTGGGATCAAGACATAATCTGAGGCCCCAAGGGAATTTATTAAGAATATCCCCAAACTTGGAGGGTTGTCGATGATTACAAAGTCATATTCATCTTCAATTTTTTCTAAAACCCTTTTAAGTCGCTGTTCGCGCATGTATGCTGTCATAAGTAGCCTCTCAATTGCGGAAACTTTTAGATGGGAAGGTATGAGTGATAGGTTCTCCTCTATGGGTATAATAGCATTCTCGATGTGAGTCTTTTTCACTGCATTTTCTATTAGAAGTGTTCCGATGTTGTTGTCATTGCATTTTATGATATCCATACCGATTAAAGCGAATGTGAGATTGAACTGAGGATCAATATCAATTATTAGAATATCGTAACCCTTTTTGGCCAGTGCATAGGCCAAATTGAGGCTGATTGTAGTCTTTCCAACACCACCCTTTTGATTAGCAATACTGATTATAATCGCCATTTGATCACCATAATTAAATAATGCAATAATTATTTAATAACATTACTGAAGATTGGACCTCTTTTAGAAGACTTTTCTTTCTTGTTGGTGAGATGGTGTTATGGGTTTGTTTTGTGGTTAATAAGTGTTAAAGAGTCTCTATTCTACATTTAAAGGCCTAAAAAACCATATTTATTTAGCCCGTTTAGATACTTATCTAATCGTTTTATATTTATAAAATAGATTGTGCTACTTTAACTCTCAAACTTTGACTTAATTTTTTACTAAAATTAATAGTTATAATATTATTACTGACAAAAATTTTTAATTACAAAATAGAATTTTCTCATAATTATAATACTTTGTTAATTTGCTATTAATAACAAATGATGATACTATAACTAATAGTATTAATAATAGTAAAAAATACAGATTTTTTAATTATCATTAGTAGTAGGTAATTTATACAAGCGTGCATTGGCCTTCTTCTGATAGGGTACACTTCTTGGAAAAAGTATCATTTTATTAAATAATTAAATAATAAAATAATACAATAATTATTTAATTACTTTATTATTTTAGAATGTGAGAGATATTTAGGGAATGAGAGATGGTTAAACTGCTATTAATAGACATAAATTCTGGTGGAGACATATTAACAGTACTATTGATCTTAGTTTGGAAATTTAGGGCAAAGGCAGGCGATCAATGTTTTAGGAATTACAATAATTATTTAATTATGTTATTATTTTATGCTCTAATCCAACGGGAGAGCAAAATGTACTTGCCCTATGTATGAAAAGCGCTTCAAAGAAACCCATCCCACTTTCTGAAAGGTACATGACATAGTGGATATGTTTTTAAACTTTAAATGTGTTGTAATAGGAGGTGATAAATAATGCTAGATATACTTGGATTCATCTTCTATGCTGGGGCATCACTTGTGATACTATTTATAGCAGCTTTCTCAGGGGGCATATCGAGGATACTAGCACTTCCAGCAGCTCTGGGATATATATTGTTGGCCTTTTGGTCAATAGAACAGGCCAGTTCAGATATAATGAGGAAGGATAAGAAGAGAGATGAAAAGTTAATACTCTTTCTGAACATAGCTTCATTTGGTTTGGGAGCAACATCGTTTTATCTATACATGCACAGTTTCGTGACTCCAATACTCCTGCTTGGGCCGGCCTTTGTTATCGGCCTCTGGAGATCGTGGAAAGGATGATGCCTCATCAATTTTCCATTTTTCTCAATGTTTTTGATGTGCATTCTTGTGTGTGAGTTTTAGATATGATCGTTAATTCGTAAGGCTGGTTTAGTTTAGTGCAGTTGTTTAGGTGG
>JACIWG010000203.1 GCA_014361085.1 Nitrososphaeria archaeon | reverse complement strand
CATATGTTTAATCCCATAGAATTGGAGGAGAAGAATATTAACCCTTATGAAAAAGTATTAGATATTACTGGAGGCTATGGTGCGGACATGCTTGTGGAAGCAGCTGGAGCGCCAGAACACACTCTTCCACAGATGGAAAAGTGTTTAGCGATTGGTGCAAAAATCGCGTGGATTGGAAGAGCAGACAAAGAGGCACCAATCTATGTAGAGCTATTTCAAACACATGCAGCACAAATTTATGGTGCCCAAGGTCACTCTGGACATGGAACATTCCAAAATGTAATAAGATTGATGGCTTCAGGTAAAATTGATATGCGAAAGATCGTTACAGGAAGATATCCCTTAAACAAGTTTAATGAAGCGATAGAGCGTTTAAGCAAAAGGATAGATGCTAAGATATTGATAAAGCCATAAAAAGACTATAAAACTGGAAATCTCTAACCCACAAACTGTTAGAGCCAACAAGATAGAAGGCGAAAAATAGAGGACACCACTATTTAAGCCCTATCTTTTCTTTTATAACCGTTATCTCCCTCTCTATCCTCGAAAGTCTTTCATCTATGAAGCTTTTTAGGTCTCCTCTAAGCATTCTAACCTCACCTATCAGGACATCCTGTTTCTCCAGCATCAAATCCTGCTTTTCTAGCATCACGTCCTGTTTCTCAAGCATCTTGTCCTGCTTTTCTAGCATCCTGTCCATCTTTTCTAACATTTTATCCTGCTTCTCCAACATCTTGTCCTGTTTCTCCAGCATCATATCCTGCTTTTTCAACATAATACTCTGCATTTCAAGCATCCTGTCCTGTTTCTCTAACATTTTATCTTGTTTATCCAGCATCCCATCCTGTTTATCCAACATTTTATCCTGCTTCTCAAGCATCCCTGTCCCAATGTTCACGATCTTTATCAATTGTTCAAGGTTCAGTCTCCTATAGAAGGCTTCAATATCTATAACGTTGCCTTCGTACTCATACACTCTTACAGCCTTTACTTCAGCACGTTCAGGATATCTTGTCCTAACTTCTTCTAGGAACGCTTTAACAGTCTCCTCAGCGCCTTCAACGAGGGTCTCCACATCTTTTCCAATGTTTCTAGCTTGAAAACCCTTTATGCCAAAGTCTTCGGCAATGTTAAGGAGATAAAGCCTGTAGCCAATATCCTGAACCCTATCTCCTTCAATGACAATCTTCTTCTTCATATTCTACAAAGATGATCATAATAGCCTTCTATTTATATGTTTTCCAACTTTTATAATGTAGATCCCTTTATGATGAAAAATTATATGAAAGCCTCTTTTCTGTTCGTATCTATAAGCTTTCCATAAGGTGAGAAGTTTCCATATTCAGTGTTTTTCAGTTAAGTATGCGAATTGCTGTGACAAAGGAGTAAAAGTTATTTTAACATACTATGGAAGAAGCCAGCGGATTTTATGTGTTAGCGCTGGAGGTTCCAGATTTGGGATAAGGATGGTAAGATAAGGTGTTAGGACTTTTGGAGGTAAAAGGGAAAATTCTTGATAGTGAAATTAAATGTATTCTCGGGTTAAGTGATGAGAGAACAGTAGTAGGTTACACTTATGTCCTTCTTTCACGCAAAAACATGGCCTTGAAAGGTAGATTCATCTTTATTGGATACTTAAAGTTTTGAAGTAGTCAAAAGCTTTTATACTTCTAGGGGTAGAAGTGCTCTTTAGTCCCGAACCAAAAAGTGGTAGAAGGACTTTTTTGATAAAGAAGAAGAATTGGAGTGATTAAAGAAGCTTTCATCGCCAATCAACTTGGTGCTATGATTAAGAAGAACAGGTAAATTCTTCTCTTATAAAAATTTGTTTAAACGAAATAAATTTGCCTTCAATATACATTGATTTGAAAAAGTTTGAGGCTAAGAGCTATATAACATATAAGGATTTTATTTTAGATTTTGAAGAGAAGGTGAGTAGGCTTATTAAAAGTTTTCCTGAGCTTCTCAATCTACTAAGAAAGGTTAAGGATGTCAAGATTTTTGGAAATAAAGTAACGTTCTTTTGGAGTGGGAAAAATGTTCTAAAGTTTTCAGACCTTCTTGAAGTGTTAAATGATTGGGCTGAAGATAGGATTATAGTTGTCTTGGATGAGGTTCAGGAGCTGATAAAGCTTATAGGCTACGATCTGCTTCCATCTTTCGCCTACGCCTTCGATAATCTGAAAAAGGTTAAGATAATTTTGAGTGGTTCAAAAATGGGTCTACTTTATAGGTTCCTAAAAGTCTATGATGTGAAGACCCCACTTTATGGGCGAGCATTTAGTAAAATAGAACTTAAGCCTCTGACGATGGATGAAGATATATCCTTTTTAAAGGCTGGTTTTGAGGAACTGAAAATATCTTTTAACAGGTTCGAGGAAGTTTATGAAAAGCTGGGTGGGATACCGGGCTGGTTAACCTATTCCGGTTTCAGATACTCAGAATATAGGGATTTTGACAAAAGCATTGCTAAAACCTTAGACATAGCTCGTAAACTAATTTTAGAAGAATTTAAGAACTTTTTAAAAGATAAGGAGATTGCAAAAAAAGATACTATACTGTTATGAGGGCATTAAGTAAAGGTGGAAGATGGAATGATGTGAAAAAT
>JACIWG010000202.1 GCA_014361085.1 Nitrososphaeria archaeon | reverse complement strand
CGTGGACCAAGTGATGTTTTGACTATTTCTGATACAAGTTTTGCTGCAATTATATTATTTCTTTGTGCCTCCCTACCTCTTGTTTCTGTTGAACCTTCTTTTAGAATTAGAACAGGTTGACCGGAGGCAGTAACAGCCGGAATTGCTGTTGCTGCCATAATTTTATCACCCACTATATAAGGGGTTAAAAAACTATTTTTAAATTTTTAGGTTATAATCTCATGTGCAAAAATCGTATTATAAAGATAATATTTTACGGATTTTTAGTAAACTTTAAATCTCTTCTAAAATGGTCTTGAAAGTATGTGGTTTGGTTATAGGGGTAAGGTTCTAAAAGTCAATTTATCTAATAAGAAAGTTTCTGTTGAACCATTGGATAAGCAGCTTGTTAAAGAGTATGTTGGCTGTGTTGGAGCTGCGGGTAAAATATTGTATGATACTGTTCCTTCTTGGGCTGGAGCATTTGATCCGCTTAATCTTCTTATCTTTACAACTGGACCTGTTACTGGCACAATGGTCCAGAGTGCTGGAAGATTTTCTGTAGTCACAAAGTCACCTCTCACCGGATGCTTTGGTGACGCGAGTGCGGGAGGATTCTTTGGGCCTATGCTAAAGTTTGCAGGATATGATATGATAATCTTTTCTGGTGTAAGCGAGAAACCAGTGTACCTTTATGTTAATGACGAAAACATTGAGTTACGTGATGCTTCAGCATACTGGGGTATGGATGCGAGAGAATGTGATAGAGCTATATGCAGTGACTTGGGAGACAAGAAGTTTGAGGTTGCATGCATTGGTCCCGCTGGAGAAAATCTTGTAAGATACGCTGCAATAATGCATGATGATGCTGGAAGGGCTGCGGCAAGATGTGGTGTAGGTGCAGTAATGGGATTCAAAAAGCTTAAGGCTGTAGCAGTAAATGGTACTGGAAAGGTTGAGGTTGCAGACCCAGAAGGGTTAAGGAATGTTATGCAAGAGGTTCTTGAATTTTATAGCTCAGCGCCGATTGTTAAACGTTTGAGGGAAGGCGGTACTATGGCAGGATATATAACGATGATTTCTATTGGAGACAGTCCCACATACAATTTTGCTAACGAACAGTTTGGCGAATTCGATCAAAAAAGGGCTGAAAAGCTTGGATGGCCTGGTGGATTTGAAAAGATTTTGGAAAAAAATAATAGTTGTTTCATGTGCGCTATAGGTTGTAGAAGAGTTTCTAAGGCTGGCGAAGGAAAATATGTTTTGAAGGAGGGGTCCGTCGAGGGTGTAGAGTACGAGAGCCTTTCGATGTTGGGTTCAGATTGTGGAATCGATGATGTTTACGCAGTTAATCTATTAAATGATTTATGCAATCGTTATGGATTGGATACCATTTCAACTGGAGCAACTATAGCTTTTGCAATGGAATGTTATGAGCGGGGTATATTAAGTATAAAGGATACTGATGGGCTAGAATTGAAGTTTGGGAACGCTGATGCCGCTATAGAACTTGTCCACAAAATTTCAAAAAGAGAAGGTTTTGGAAACATTCTTGCGGAGGGTACAAGAAGGGCAGCAATGCTATTAGGTAAAGGTGCTGAATACTATGCAATGCACGTTAAAGGCTTAGAAATTCCAGCACACGTTCCAAGAGCCTTTCAAGGTGGTGGACCACACTATGCATGCAGTCCTGTTGGTGCAGACCATATGGAGGGAATAAGCTTATTTGTAGAATTTTCTGGACAAAAGTACCCTGAGTTAGGAATTAGTGGAGACTACGGGGATAGAACTTCAAGAGAGAAGAAGGCTTGGATTGCAAAAAGGATAGAAGACTGGTGGGCTTTTCTTACAGCCGCAGGATGGTGTCTGCTTGTTAACCCAAGATATGGTGCTGAAAATAGATTTATTAGAGCCTTCAATGCTGTAACAGGAGAAAACATTACAGTAGAGGATGCGTTAAAGGCTGGTGAAAGAATATATAATTTAAAGAGGACATTTAATATAAAACATGGTATATCAAGAGAAGAGGATACTTTACCTCAAAGGTTACTAAAAGAACCTAACAGGAAGTCGAATAATGCCGTAGTATATCTGGATAAGACGATGCCGGAATACCTCGAACTAAGAGGATGGAAATAATATTCTTCCCGAACACAAGTCAAAGATTCTTGCACTCAAACACTTTAGTGTTCAACCTATCATGACTTTGCGTATGGTACGGTTTCCAACTCACCTGCCACACAAATATCTGGCTAAATTAATGAATACACCTAATTTTATTTTAATTTTTTAATTTTAAATTATTTAAAGAAAAGTTACTAGCGGTCGTACAAGTAACTAGTGGTTGTACCAGCGCTTTTTGATTTAACACTAAAATAATAATGTATTAAGGAACCATTCAACTTTGGATATGAACTTGAAAAATTAAGTTTAGGGGTTTACTTTTAGCAAAGTTTATAGGATATTTATTTCTCGCCAAAAGGAATTAGTTTGAAGAGCACACATACTATGCAATATATTATTGAACTATTTCACTATGATTAGATCATTAAGTTCTCGAGGATATTTTGTTATAAGCTCGTAGCCTGACCTTGTAACAAGTAGTGTGTCAGAGTGCCGAAAGCCTCCAACACCTTCAACATAAA
>JACIWG010000201.1 GCA_014361085.1 Nitrososphaeria archaeon | reverse complement strand
ATGAAATAGACTATTTTAAAGCTATAGAGATTTTGAGGAAAGTAAATTTCAAGGGTTTAAAGATTGCCGGAGGACCAGCTGTCATGATAAACCCAAAACCTTTAACAAAATATTTCGATGCATTTTTTATAGGTGAAGTAGATGAAAAGATTGATAAAATACTTCAAGCTAAATCTAGGGAGGATCTTGCTGGAATCGATGGAATTTACACTGGAAAAGAGGATAGGGTTAAAAGAGTTAGAGCAAAGCTGGGTCAACATTTGTCTACAGAAATAGTTGGACATGGAGTTTATGGAAGATGCTTTATTCTTGAAATAGGAAGAGGTTGTATAAGGGGGTGCAGATTTTGTGTTGTTCGAAGCATTTACTCTCCACCTAGATGGAGAAAGTTAGATGACATGCCTGAAATAAAGGGTGTGGAAAAGGTTGTGTTAGTAGCACCTTCTCCAACTGACAACCCAAACTTTCTAAGTATGATACAATATTATGTTGAAAATGGCTTTAATGTTTCACCTTCATCCATAAGAGCGGACACTGTTAACGAACAGCTCGTGAATCTTTTACATAAGGGGGGGTTGAGGACTTTAACTTTAGCTCCTGAAACAGCATCACCACACTTGCAGGAAAGGATAGGTAAGGATATTACTTCTGAAGATGTCTTAAATGCGGCAAAGGTGTCGTCGAAAAAGTTTAGTAAAATTAAATTATATTTTATGATAGGACTGCCTGACGAGAGTATTGACGATGTAAAGAATATAGTTAATTTAGCGTCAAAGGTTAAAGAGATTGTTGGTGCAGTAAAGATTTCAGTTAACCCGCTTGTTCCAAAACCACATACACCATTCCAATGGCTTCCCTTTGCTGGAAACAAGAACTTAAGGGAGGGAATAAAACAGCTTAAAAAGAAGATAGATTATCTTAGGATAGAAGCAAGTAGGCTTAAGATAGAGGCAAGAATTCCAGATATGACAGAATATATTATCCAAACAATACTTTCGAGAGGAGACGAGACTGTGTCAAAAGTTTTTGAGACAAAAGATTTTAGTGGGCTGTCAAAATTTTTGAAAGAACAGCCATTTGATGATACCCTACCATGGGATTTTATAGACCACGGGTACAGCAAAAATGCGTTATTGAAAGAGTATTGGAAGACGGTTAACTTATAATACTAGTCTAATGTTTTGACTCAATTTTATTTAACCCTTCCATCAAATACCTTATCGACCTAATAGCAATACCCTCACCTTCATCTGAAAGTGAAACGTTCAAGGACGGATTAACCCATATTGCATTCATTCCCGCAGATAATGCGCCATCAAAGTCTTCCACCTTATTATCTCCAATGTGCACAACGTTTTCAGGAAAGACATTCAGTTCCCTGCATATTATAAGAAATATATCCTTGTTTGGCTTAGAAACCTTAACTTCGTCAGCATAAATCTGTAGAGTAAAATAGTCTGTTAAACCAGCTCTTTCTAACAATATCCTGTTGTATGAACCAGACCAAAAAATTAGGTTACCTGTTGTGACAAGCATTTTGCCTAAGTTTACAAGGTCAGCCAAAATATTTTCAACACCATCGATTACTAAACTTTTTATGTCAACCTCTAACACGGATTTAGTGACAGCCTTTTTTATAACCTCAACACTTATTCCAAGATTTTTTGAGGATATTTCGAGGCAATGATTAACTATGTCATCAAAACGTAACATATTACGTCTTCTATAATCTTTTAGAATCCTATAATTTTCCTCCAGTTCACGATAAACCTTATCAAATTCCCTTGAAGTATATAATGAAATTTTTTCAGCAATCTTTGTATGAAAAGGCTTTAGATTCAATAGTGTATCCCAAACGTCAAACGATATTACAGCAATATTTTTGGACACCATATTTCAAAATGGTTCACGAAAAAGCATTAATTAACATTTAGCACACCATATAAAAAATTTTAAAAACAAGCTAAAACCAATATCGATGAGCTTATTGTCAAGAAGAAGGGGAATAAGTAGTGAAAGGATAGCGAGAAGTTTGCTAAAGAAAACGGGTTATCAAATTTTAGAAAAGAACAAGAAGATAGTACTAGAAGGTACACAGGTTTTTGAAGTAGACCTTATAGTGAAAGACGAGAATGGGGAAATGTACTGTGTTGAAGTTAAGGCTGGAAAGATCAGTGTAAGCGATATAAGACAAGCTTATGCAAATTCAAAGGTGCTCGGTTTAAAACCTCTGATAGTGTGCAAAGGCTACTCTGACAAGGCTACAGAAGTTTTGGCAAAGGAACTGGATGTGAAAGTACTTCTATTTCCAGAATATTACTGTCTGGTTGAGCCAGAAGACCTTGACTATATTGTTAGGGAGGCTGTAAAGGATGTTTTAGAAGATTATGGTCTAGTAAGCCTATCCATTCTTGATAACATAAGTAGGAGTGAGGTTAAGGTTCTTAAATCGATTTATGAAAGCAAGTCATTTGATGAATGTGCAAAGAGTTTGGGTACAAGTTTAGAAAAGCTTGGAGAACATATTTCTTCAATGAGAGAAAAGGGATTATTGAGGAAGGTTGACGGATATGATGGAATTAGAAGGCAGGCGAAGAATATAATTTTCTTTTTAGAAGTCTTAGAA
>JACIWG010000200.1 GCA_014361085.1 Nitrososphaeria archaeon | reverse complement strand
TTCCTCACTTGGAGAAACTTCTTTTTCAATTATCCTTATTTTTGGCTTTAACTCTTTATTGCCACCATATAATGGAACAATCTTATTTTTTTCTACTTTCCATGCAGGCGATGCTTTTTCAACAACCACAACTCTTTTCAGGCGGGCGCACACACTGCATAAATATCTTCTTTCTTCTCCACTTGTTTCTTTTTCACATATCGAGCATGGTATATAATCAAGGACTTTTCTCAAGCTTTCCATTGCTGATAAGTGATTTATAGAATAAAAATTTTTTGGAAAGAAATTATTTGCCGAAAAGTTTTTAATATCAAATTTAATAAAAAGAGAGAAAAAATGAGTAAAGAAGAAAAATTCTATTCCGCATTAAAAGATATCTTCGTAGGGGCGAAGATAGAAGGAGAATCAGGATACATCAATTTGATGAAGATTAAATCAAGATATTATAAAGAGGGTGTATTTCCAAAACTTCAAAAGGACATAGAAGAGGCGTTAAAGCCATTTCAAGGGTTTAGAGAAGAACTTTTTGACAAACTCTACACCTTCTTTAATCGCTATTTTTCTGAAAGCGGATCAATTTATTTTAGGTATACCCCAATCCATCAAAATGTCTACGAAAAGATCTATACCGATGATAAAGATGTAATGCTGTTCTGGAAGACCCACCCTCTTTATTATGTCAAAACTGATAGATTGTTTAAAAATATGGAAGTTGAGATTGATGGTATTAAATTCTTCTTTGATGTTTCTAATTTAGAGCATAAAAAGGCATTTGAGAAAAGAGAGATAATTTATGAGTTTAAGGAGAAAAGGAATGATGGAGTAATTGTTTTTAGTGTTTCTTACTCCGAGAGAGGTAAAAAAACAAAAATTGATGAGATTTTGAAAGCGTTAAAGAAGGAAGGAGTAACAATAACTGAAGATATATTAGAAAAAGCATTTAGAGTTTTTGAAAAACAGAGTGAGGTTGATTATTTCATAAACAAGAATGCAAAAGAATTTTTGAGAGAGCAGTTTAATATGTGGCTTTATCAATATGTCTTTTCTGGTGAAAGCGAATGGACAGAGGAAAGGATAAAACAACTTCAAGTATTAAAGGATATTGCCTTTAAAATCATTGATTTTATTTCTCAATTTGAAGATGAACTTGTAAAAATCTGGAATAAACCAAAGTTTGTTTTGAACTCTAACTATGTGATAACGCTGGATAGAATTGCCAAGCAAAATGGCGGAATTGAGGTAATTGAAAGGCTACTAAATCATCCAAAATTTAATAAACAACTTGAGGAATGGAAAGAATTAGGAATTGTTGATGATACTTTTGATAGAAATAAAATTCTTGAGAATAAATTAACAGGAAAACAATTAAACCTTAAATACCAATTCTTACCGATTGATACAAAATATTTCAAAGATTTAGAATTTGAAATTTTATCGTTGTTTGATGATTTAGATAAATCTCTTGATGGCTGGCTCATAAAAAGCGAAAATTATCAGGCGTTAAATACAATCCTTCCAAAATTTAAAGAAAGAGTGCAGACGATTTACATTGACCCACCGTTTAACAAAGAGCAAGATGCGGATTATTTTTATTCAGTGAAATACAAAGAATCTTCTTGGATAACTTTGCTTGAGAACAGACTGCAGTTAGCAAAGGAAATCCTTAAAGACACAGGAAGCATTTTTGTAAGATGCGATTATAATGGAAATATGTATGTAAGATTATTGATGAATGAGATTTTTGGGGAGGAGAATTTTAGGAATGAGATAGTGGTGAAGAGAGGTGCACCGAAAGCTGGATTATTTCTTCAATTTGAAAACCTAAAATCCATAGGAGTAATGTATGACAATCTTTATTGGTATTCAAAAATAAAAGAGAAAGTTCTTGGTAAATTTATTGCTACTCTACCGGAAGAAAGAAAAGGGTATTGGACAAGCTTTAAAAAAATTTATGATAGACCTACCATGAGATACGAGCTTTTAGGAATTTCTTTGGAAAAAGGTCAATGGATGTGGAGCAAGGAAAGAGCACTTAAAGCAGTAGAAAATTATAGAAATTATTTGGACATTTCTAAACAAACAAGAGAAACAATAGAGGAATATTCCAAAAGGACAGGTATTACAGAATTTGTAAGAAGAAAAGGCAATACAATTCAATATTGGGTACTACCTAAAGAGGAAATTTTATTAGATAACAATTGGCTTGATATACCAGGTTATTCATCTACCTGGGATTTTAAAACCGAAAATTCCGAAATCCTTCTTAAGCGTGTCATAGCATCTACATCTAACGAAGGAGATTTAGTTATGGATTTCTTCCTTGGCTCTGGCACAACAACAGCAGTAGCACATAAACTTAAAAGAAAATGGATTGGCGTTGAGATGGGAGAGCATTTTTACAGATACGAGACACCTAAAGGACCGTCTGGGGTACTTGTAAGAATGAAAGAAGTTTTAGCAGGTGGAGGAAATCACGAACCATGCGGCATTTCAAAAGAGAAAGGCGTAAATTGGTCAGGAGGTGGCTTCTTCAAATACTACGAACTTGAACAATACGAGGATACTTTAAGAAAAGTAAAATATGAAGATTCTGACTTCTTTGAAAATCCTTATGAAGACCCATACAATCAGTATGTTTTTATG
>JACIWG010000199.1 GCA_014361085.1 Nitrososphaeria archaeon | reverse complement strand
CTGAGATTATTAGCACCACATAAAAGGTTTTGCTAGCAAATATTTGCTGTATGCTTCCCACTGGACAACTTATGTTCAAGCCCCAGATAGCGAAAGAGCAGAATACGCCGACTACAAAGAAGATCAAGAGTACAAAGAAAGTTATTTGTGAAAGATGTCTTAAAATTAGTATAAGCTGTGATTTTCTCATACTATCACACCCTTCACTTTTACTCTTCTAGCATTCTTTGCGGTAACCTTTAGTGATGAAGGCTTTGTAGGACATTTTGGTACACATGTTCCGCATCCGGTGCATTTTTCAACATTAACAACTGGAGGAGTTCTAGGAATAAGTTTTCCCTCGTTATCTCTCGGCGTGTCAAGGGCATTGTATGGGCATGTTGAAACACAGAGCATACAGAATATGCATGTTTTCGGGTTTATTTCTACAGTACCTATCTTATACTCTTCGAGAGTTATCTTTTGCAAAGCTCCAGAAGGGCAGGCATCTATACATGCAAAGTCTGCGATGCATATTCCATTTTCAATGTATGGTGTGTCAAAAAGTTTAATACCATATTCTAGTGGAACGGTCTTTATTATACCTTGGGGGCATACTTCAACACATTTTCTGCATCTTAGACAGGTTGCTAGGAAATCTTCTTCTGCTATAGCACCTGGAGGACGGATCAGTTCAACCTGTTCACCCTTTACAGTATAGTTTGCAATTGAAAAGCATCCGGCCACGACCCCCGTAACACCTAGGAAAGCGAGGAAATCACGCCTAGAAAACTTTTTGCTCATGTTCATAGTTCACAAATTATACGTTATATAAGCGTTTTTTATTATCAACAAAACTTAAAATTTTAACTAGTATAGAATAATTTTGTAGAAGGATATTTTGAGTTAATGATAGTTATCTATTTAAAAGGTAGTTTAAGAGGCTAACGTAAGATGTCCTGTTAACATATCGGTAGTCTGTAACGGTTTTTTGCACTAATTCTCGCTTAAATTCTATGGTTTTCCATTCCAAAATTTCAGGGTCTGTACTGAAAGATACGCATGCGTAACCGCCTCTATTAAAATAGTATAGTGTAAGAACGTATACACCTGGGTCGAGAACAACCTTTGCAAATTCGGTTTTATAGCCACTGTAAAATGATGTGCTTAGGAAACGTGTTCCATTCAGATAGAGTTCGCACCCATCATCACCTGTAAGATTGATCCAGATTGGACGACGTTCTTGAACTTTTACTAGAGCTGTGGCCTTAAATCCAACATAGTCTCTTCCATTAAATATTTCTCCTCCATAGCCCCAATCATACCAGAATATTGCAGGAAACTTTGATTCACCAATCTCTGTTATAAATTTGAAGTCACCTGTAATTGCGTACCAGGTGACATTCCATTCAGTATGCTTTATAGCCTCTACAGGCACTTCTTCATAATATTCTTCTACACGCTCATACTGTTCCTTTACTGAATTGGTTACTGGAACTATTGGAGCAAATAAAATGATTGCTAAAATAATTAACATTATAACAGTAAAGTATACCTTCTTGGAAAAATTAGATAAGGTAGATGATTTAACAGTGGTATTTTGTACGGTATCGGGGAAGTTTTTGGCTAAAATTCTTTTTCTAATATGCAATTACCTACATGTCACCAGTTGAGTGTGAAAAATAGTATTAGATAAACATTAAAAATGCACACAGAACTCATATAGGGTAGTCAATAGATAAACTTAAAAATAGAATTAATGATTATCACTTGGAAGAGCTATGGAAATGAATGCAAGAGAATTTTTTGAAAGGAATTTAGGAATATTCTTCGAAGACGAGCAGGCAATATTAGAGAGTAAGAAGGTGATGATTGTTGGTGCTGGAGGAATAGGAGGCACGTGTACAATAATTTTAGCGAGGACGGGAATAAAGAACTTTCTATTGATAGATGGCGGAAAATATGATCCCCCAGATATGAATAGACAGATCGGATGTTTTATTGACACTTTAGGTATGTATAAAGTTGATGTGATAAAGGATCAGATTTTAAAAATAAATCCTAGTGCAAAAGTTCAAACAATAAACAGGAAACTGTCATTGGATGAGTTAGAAAAGCTTATGGACGATTACGATATAGTTATTGCTGAAGCAGACGACTTAGCCTATAGTACACATGCGCTAATGATTGCACAAAAGAAGGGGAAGCTTTCAGTAACAGCTATGCCGGTGGGATTAACTGGATATGTTATGATGTTTGCACCAAATAAAGAAAAGCCAATAAGTCCAGCAGAACTTTTTGGAATCCCTGGTGGCATGAGCTACGAGGAACTTTCAGAATTTTTGGATAGGAGAGAAAATAAATGTGGTAGAGAATGGTATGTGACAGATGGAAAGTGGAGGGTAGACTATTTTAGGAAATGGATGGATGGTGAAGCCGCTATTGCACAGTTGTGTGCGAACGTTTGGCTCATGTCGAGCTTTATGTGCATGGAAATTATAAAGTATTTTACTGGTGTAGGCGACCCTGTCCTTGCACCAAAAATTTGGCAGATGATACCATCTAAAAATAGGATAAAGGCTGTTAAGTTTAGATGGAGAACATACTGGTTTAATAAGCTTGCTTTAAAGGCTTTCAGTATAAGATTTTTAGGATTAGGTAATAGATGG
>JACIWG010000198.1 GCA_014361085.1 Nitrososphaeria archaeon | reverse complement strand
GGACTGTCTGCAAGATATGGTATAGAACCCAGAATTCATATAAAATATCAGCCTAACAGAGATGATTTCGGAAGCGCTGATTCGGTGAGAATTAATATGGAATACTATGGTATAGATTTTCCTGTCGTCGGAGTACAGGGAGATAATATCTTTGATATAGATATTGCAGACTTTTTAAAATTTCATAAAGAAAAGAATGCTTTAATGACCATAGGACTTGTCCACGTTGAAAATGTTGAAGATTATGGTGTAGTTGAAATGGATAAGGATTTTAGGATAAAAAAGTTTGTTGAGAAACCGAGAAGGGAGAATGCACCATCACATCTTGCAAACACAGGAATATACCTTTTAAGTCCAGAAATTAAAGAAGTATTTAAAGATGTAAAGGTGAAAGAAATGCTTGAAAGAAATAGGAGACTAGACTTCGGATTAGATCTAATACCTTATTTGGTAAATGCTAATGCACCAGTCTATGGATATATTTTAAAGGGAGAATGGTATGATGTTGGCACACCACAGAGATACCTAAATGCAATGCTTCGAATATTACAGAGTGGTGCAAGGGGACTAGATATAGAGGGAAAAGTTTCAGATGAATCAAATATCTGGATACAGGGCCAAAGTCCCGAAGCACTTAAGAGGAGGGAAGAGATTTTGGAAAAGATAAGGAAGGATAAGATAATTATTGAAGGTTCAGTTTTAATTGGTAGGCATTGCAGTATTGGAGACGGTACGATTATAAGGGACTCTTGTATCGATAATTACTGTATTGTTGGAAAAAATGCTGTAATAGAAAGGTCTGCTGTAATGGATAGGGCGATGATAGAAGATGGTGCAGAAATAAGGGATAGTATTGTTGGAAGACATGTGAGAATAAAATCTTCTCTAAGCAATCCTACAAAAATAGTTGGAGTAAGTGTTATAGGAGATGACGTGATATTGGGCGAAGGCTGCGAGATTATTTCAACAAAAATATATCCTCACAAAATCATTCCAATGGGAAGAAGAATGATTAATGAGACACTAGAATAGATTAGCCTATCATAAGTTCTTTGAATTCTAAAATTAGGATGCATTTAACTTTACTTTTTCTTTAATAAGAACCAACTTTTTAGGACTAAAATTTAACTCTATTAAGCAAAGTTTATTAAGACAAATTCTATGCCAAACATTTTGATGATATGCCTTCTAAATTTGTTGGAGTGTTAATAATTGCCTTAATTGTCATCGTGGGTGCAGCGATATTAGTTCCAATGATAATGGGATTCCTCGGCTACACTTCATACCCACAGATTAGTGCATCATCTGCTACAACAAAAACTGTAACCGTTACAACAACGAATCCATCTTATACTACAACATTAACAACAACATATATTATTGGAAACAGAAGCTATGATGCTGCAATAATATTTAAGCTAGCATCACCTAGCGTAGTACAGGTTACAGTTTACGATAAAAATTTTCAACAGCTTGCACTTGGTTCAGGGTTCGTTTACGACGATCAAGGACATGTTATAACAAACAATCATGTTGTTGAAGGAGGAAACTATTTTATAATTGTGACATACGATAACGCGATGTATGAGGCAAAACTTGTTGGACGAGACACCTATGCAGACCTAGCAGTGCTAAAAGCTGGTTTGTCTCCAAAATACCCACCTCTAAAGCTTGCAGATACAGTGATAATTGGTGAACCAGTATATGCTATAGGAAGCCCCTTCGGACTTTCGGGAAGCATAACTTCTGGAATTGTAAGCCAAGTTAATAGAACGGGAATAACTTATGTTCCAATGCTTCAAACAGATGCAGCAATTAATCCAGGAAATTCTGGTGGACCACTACTAAATTCTAGGGGAGAAGTTGTTGGAGTTGCAACAGCTGGAATAGAAAAGTCTGTAGCAGAAGG
Source organism: Nitrososphaeria archaeon (assembly GCA_014361085.1). Lineage (GTDB taxonomy): Archaea > Thermoproteota > Nitrososphaeria > JACIWG01 > JACIWG01 > JACIWG01. The sequence goes on along the minus strand of JACIWG010000198.1, from coordinate 739 downwards.
TGTTGGATTTGCAGTGCCTTCAACAATAGTCAAAAGGATTGTGCCCCAGCTTATAACGAATGGTGTTTACAAGCACCCATACATTGGAATATATGGAGAATACTTGGACCCCATAATTGCATCAACATATGGGTTGCCAAAAGATATTACTTCAGGATTTATCATAACCCAAATAGCACGCAACTCTCCAGCAGAAAAGAGTGGATTAAAGGTTAAGGATGTCATTGTAGCAGTCGACGATTATCCAATAAGAAAAGACCCAGACCTCAATTATCTTATGGCATACAAGTATTCACCAGGAGATAAAATTGTTATAACTGTTATTAGAGATGGAAAGACAGTTAATATATCTCTTACGCTGGCTGAGAGACCATAGACCTATAGCATATTAAGACTTATGCTTAATTTGCCAAAAACCTTTTTCTAGACGAAAAGAGCTAGGCCTACGTTTAAAATCTAGTCTTTCACAAAGTGCGTGAGAGATTATTGGCAAAGCAATAGTAGCATCGCAATAACATTGTGCATAGTAACCATCCTTACATTCTTTACCCCACGACACCGCTTCTTCGAAAGTGCAACCGGATAAACCACCCCACTGAGGCGAATCTGTAGTAATCTGCACAGCATATTTGTGCGGATAATAGCTTTCGTCTGTTACGCTGCAGTGAACTGGCTCCTTCTGTCTCCCCCTTACCTTCTTTTCCTCATAAAGAAGGTCCGCTGAAACTGCAAAAAGTTG
>JACIWG010000020.1 GCA_014361085.1 Nitrososphaeria archaeon | reverse complement strand
CAGCTGCCACGATAACGGCATCCAATGTGTCAAGCTCTTTCTTCAATTTTATCCAATATTTGCCGCGTTTTCCTACAGTGTATGGCGCTGACGGATCCTTTAACATAAGACCTTCGTATCCGAGTTCCAGACTTTCAAAAAATTTTCTTTCAATCTCCTCCCTCTTTGAAACAAGAAAGTATTCTAGGCATTTTATTCTTCCTGTGAATCCAATTTTTTCAATAATCTTTTTCCTTTCAATTAAAGGCATTTTATATAATGGTTCACCGTCAAAGAATAGGATATCATATACGAAAAGCATTAGAGGAACCTCGTTAACAACTTTTTCGTCAACATATTTTCTTTGAAGCCTCGTCTGTAATTTTGAGAAGGGAAGAGGCTTTCCATTCTTGAACGCTAAAACTTCTCCATCAAATATGAAGTCATGGCCTATCTGAAGCAAGTCTTCTACAATTTCAGGAAATTGTGTGCTAACCTCATTACCTTTTCTAGAAAATATTTTTATCGTATCCACTTTTTTGTGGCATTGTACTCTTACACCATCCAGCTTAAATTCGCAAATAAGTTCTTTTCTAAAATAATCTACAATTTCTTCCGCACTTTGCATAGATTCAGCAAGCATGAAGTTTGTTGGACGCAAGAGCACAAGCTTTGCTTCAGACAATTTTCCATATTTGGCTAAAATTGCTGTCTCTCCAACATTGTTTATCAGCAGGAATGATTCATTAACTTCCTCAAATCTTCTATTAAATGCTTCAGCAATACTTTCAATTATAAGCCCACTGACCAACCCAATTCTCATTTCACCAGTTAAAATCTTTGTAAGATACTTTGTCTCTAAAGGTGTCATGTTCAAATATAAGCCTGTCAAAATCTTCTTTTTCTCATTCACTGAACCTTTTCCACTTGCTTCAGCCACCTTCTTAAGTCTAGCATAAACTTGAACCAAATCATATTCTTCTTCCAATAATGGTCTAATAGTCTTTTTTGCCAAAATTTCTTCGGCGGCGTCACCCAAATCTCCATTCTTAATTATAATCTCAACCAAAGTCTTTTCATTTAATCCACTTACTTCCTTCAAAATGTCTAGTATGGTCGAATATCCAACCTGAAGTTCTATACCCTCCCATGGGGGAAAAATCTGTCCAGAAAATAGGTCGCATGCTACTTTAAGGTTTCCATCATCCAATTTTCTCAAATATTCTGAAACTATCTTTATCTTCATATTCTTGCTTGTAGTACTCTTAACCATTTCACATGTTTGAGAGAACGCTAGAAAACTGTTATCTTTTGCCTGTTGTATCATAAATTTTCTTTCCATCCAGTAAGATATAATTTTTGTTGGAGCTTAAATAGGTTTTTAATATCATATTATGTGGGCTACAAAATACATTTTTTTAAGGAACTTTGTGACGGGTGCAAAGTTTGTGAACGCGTATGCTCGACGGCCCATAACAGTTTAGTCCCTAAAATTAAAATTGTTGGCGAACTAGAGAATTTTGAAGCAATGGTCTGTGTTCAATGTGAAAAGAGAAGTTGTGTTAAAGTATGTGATCATGGTGCAATCTTTATAGATGAATATAGTGGTTCTCCAATAATATCCCAAAACTTGTGCACTAGTTGCATGAAATGTGTTCTTGCATGCGAATCTAGTGGACTACATTTTGACTCCTTTAAAAGGGAAATTGTAGTATGTGATACTTGCAGCCAAAGCTTCCTATGCGTACTTTTGTGCCCCAATGGTGCTCTATCTAAAGTTATATTAAGCAAGCCTACAGCTGCTACAAAAAGCTTTTAAAACAAGCTATTTTTTCAAAGGAAAGTATGGGATTGGAAAAACAGCTCATTGAATCCCTTGTGAACAAGATATATTCTTGTAAAAATATTGAAGATACTGCAACGCTTGTTGTTGGAGGAAGTTGGCTACAGCATGGGCCGCCATACCTAGCTGCAATTTCAGCACTAAAAGCTAATATTGGACAAGTGTATTTGGCTGCACCGAAGACCCTGTCTACAGTATATAGGATTATGTCTCCAGACCTCATAGTTCTACCATTACCTGACATGAAGTTTACTAAAGGATGCGCTGGGAAGCTTATAAAGTGGATGCCTAAAGTTAAATCAATACTATTAGGTCCAGGTTTAGGCAAGGGCTGTAGGGAAGGTTTGGAAGTGTTCATAAAAGAAACAAAAAATATTCCACTTATACTCGTAGATGAAGCACTGCATTATGATATAATTAGGATGTTGAATAGTAAAATGCACATTTTACTGGTTACGGCTAAAGAATTTCAACACCTATTCGACACAATTTTGCCTGAAAACTTTAAAGAAAGGGAAAAAATTGTTGAGTCAAAGGCTAGGGAAGTTAATGTAACGGTATTTTTAAAGGATTCAAATGATATAATCAGTGATGGTGAATCAACTATAGTTTATAATCCAAAAATAAAGTATTCTTTTGTGCATAGAAGCTTAAATGTGACAGCAGGTCTTGTTTCAGCCTATATCACGAAAGGGCTTACATCATTTGAAGCAGGTGCTTTAGCCTCCTACGTTTGTGACCGAATATGTGAGGTTGTTTTTGAAAGAAAGGGCTCATATTTTGTTTCATCAGAGTTGGTTGAGTATATTCAACCAGTTCACCTAGAACTTAATACTGTTTAGAAATTTTTTCTTTAATAAAAGGATTAATAATCATCGAACATATCCCTCTGTGACGCATGAATAAGCTGTCTGAAATAAAAATTAGAATATATGCTGTAGAAATAATGTCGCATGTTAAAAAAAGTATGACATATAAGGAACTTTCAAATGAACTTAAAATGTCTGCGCCAGTAATAAGTAGATACATCAAGGGACATGTTCTTCCAAGCTTAGACCGCGCTCAAAAGATAATAGAATGGTTTGAAGTATCATATTTCAGAAAAATGCTGCAGGACGAGATACAGGTTAAGGAGAATGGTGTAATAGACGTATCTTTCCTAACTTATGATACAGTTTTACAGCGTGTAATAGCAAAACAGGCTCTCAACTATTTTAGAAATGTTGAAGTAACAAAGGTTCTCACGGTTGAAACAAATGGTATACCAATAGCATTGCAAATTGGAAACGAGTTTATAGTTGACGTGATTATTGCAAGAAAAGAGCGTCAAATAGGCTTCGAAAAGTATATTGAAGCAACATACACTTTAACTCCTCCAACAATAAAATCACTTTATATTCCAAAAAATGCTTTAAAAAAGAGTGACAAGGTTCTTGTAGTAGACGACCTAATAAGAACAGGCAACACGATCAAGGCTCTTGTTTCACTAGTAAACAAAAGTGGTGCAACAGTTTCTGGAATATTCACTGTTATAGACGTGAATCAGGCTATGGAAAGGTTAAAGAAGGAACTGAACATAAACGTCCCAATGTACTCTATAGTATCTAAATAAAATCTAAATTTTCTTTATTTTCACAAAATCCATTTTCTCAAGTAAATAGAACCAGTCAATTAAATTCTTCAAATCAACTTGCACATACTCGATTTTAAGCATCCTCCATATGTCCAGAACAGTCCTTTTTCCGTCAGCCCAAAATAGTGCGAGTGTTGAACAGATCCTCCATCCACGAAGTTTCATAAGACTGCGAACCCTATCTCTCGACTTATTTTCTAAGCTGTCTATTTTTAATTTTACATCTATTGGTCCCGGACTTGTCCTTTTTGGAATAATTTTATTCGCTTCCACCTCAATCTTACCCATTTGCCCTCTTCTTATGTAACTTGTTTTATACCCCCTTTCTGAAATAAGTTTTTCAATATATTCTGTAAAAAGTTTCTCCTTAATGTTAGTAAATTCTATAAACTTTTTCTCATAATATTCGGATAATCTTGTTAAATCACCTTCTCCATCTAGTTTACTCAAACATTGTATCGCTTTACTAAGCCATTCTTTCCAAAAATGAAGGTATTCTTTTATAAAATAAATTTCCTCTTCAGCACATTCACTAACTTTATCCCTATCAATATCAGATATTTTGCAAACAATCTCATTTATCAAGCTATTTACTTTGTTCTCACAGTATTTTTCTGTCAATAATACTAGAAAATCATAATCTTTTTGAGAAAAGTTTGAAACAGTGTAAGCTATTGTTGAAGATATTGTACCAACATGCCAAAGCATTTTTGGGTCAACTTTATCCAAAGTATCCTCTGACGTGTGATAAAATTTGTCAGGCCAGTTTGTAAAAGACACAGTAGGTACTCCAATACTGGGATCTGATAGAACCTCGTGATCGCTTCCTCCAGAAAATTTTATGAACTCGTACCTTATAGATGGAAAATGGTCTCTTTCTGAAAATGAAGATATTTTTTTGGGTATAAAATTGAACAAGTATTCTGTGTAAGCGTTCAGAAAGCTTGGAAGCGAATATGGTGTCTCATCAATCATTAAAATGCTTTCGCAAATTCTTTGATCTTCTCCAACCATGTCAAGGTTTACACCAGCAACAAAAGAATCTAAACGTTCTCTATTGGCGTTCAAAAAAGCTACTGTTCCAGTTATTTCTGGAACAAACAGGAACCTTATAGTCTTCCGAGGCCTTCTAAGCTTTCCCTCCATAACCAGCCTATTAATAACAAGTGCTGCCTCGATTGCTGCCGCCACACCTGAAGCATTATCGTTTGCTGAAGGCTGTGGATGGCATAGATGTGCAATAAACAAAACCTCTTTATCTTCAACTCCACTAATTTTTGCAGAAACAACCTCAAATGATCCATCATATATTTTGCTTTTTACAAAAGCCCTAACCCTCAACCTCTTATTCTTGGCAACCTCTCTAATCCTTATACCAGTACGCGAGGAAACAACAAATCCAAAACATTTTTTCTTAACAGCATTCCACCAAAAGCTGCAATATTGTAAAGCATCAGGCAAATCCATCTTTCCCCTAACAGGAGGCCATTCCCTCAATCTATCAGTAATTATCCCAATTGCTCCCATTTTTTCAACAGCCAAAGAATAGACGTCGTTCAAATCTCCTGATGCAAAAACAACTTTTCCCCTAACATCAACATTATCATACTCTTCTTCAGTATCACCTTTTTCCAAAACCACAAGTTCTGTAATTATTCCATCATCAGGTGTAGGCGCACTCCTTTGTATAATTGAAAACTTGTTCACTGAATAGTCTGCAATCTTTTCCTCTCCCTCTTCTGTGATAAGAAAAAGTTTAGCATCCTCTATATCACTTTCTTGAAAAGACCCATAATTCCAAAAGGTTACATCTTCTGTAGCAGGAAACTTTAATATTTCACATTCTAGGCCACCACTTTTGAGAACATTGTAAACATATTCTGCAGCCTTCCTATATCCTGGACTTCCCTGGATTCTATGAAAATTTATTAGTTCGCTTACAAAATTTTTAGCCCCTTCCCCAGAATATTCTCTTCCAATAGTCTCAAAAGTTTCTTTTATCATTCATTTAGCCTACATAACGAGAATATAAAATATTTTTTAATAATAGGCTACGAGCAAGATTTGATGGAAAAGCTCCTAATACCAAAGCCAATGTCTGCTGGAATAATATTATCATACAAATGTAGTGGTAGCTGCAAACATTGTATGTATGCTTCTTCTCCAAATTGGCCGGCTGATTGGATGAGTTCAAATCAACTTGAATATATAATTTCCAAGCTTTCAGAGACAATAATTCAAAGCCCTTTGGGTCCACGAAATGTTGGTGTAAATGTAGGCCTACATTTTACCGGAGGCGAACCATTTCTCAATTTCAGTCTACTATCTGAGGCAGTTAAAGTTGCAAAGAAATACGATATTCCATCAATGTTTGTTGAAACAAACTGCTTCTGGTGCAGCTGCGATGAAATTGTTAGAGAACGTTTTAAAGAATTAAAAAGCTATGGCCTAAATGGAGTACTCATAAGTGTTAACCCATTCCTTTTAGAACATGTTCCATTTGAAAGAACGGAAAGGGCAATAAACATCGGATATGAAGTATTCCAAAAAAATCTAATGGTCTATCAAGAATATTATAGAATGTTGTTCAAAAAACTTAACATAAAAGCAACCCTTTCATTTGAAGAGTTCTTAAAAAGAGTTGACCCTACCTGGGCATACTATATAGAACTTTTACCTATGGGGCGTGCAGTCTACAAGCTAAGCATGCTGTTTAAAAAGTATCCTGCAAAATATTTTTTCGGACAATCATGTTATCATGAGATTACCAGAGACTGGCATATTCACATAGATAACCATGGAAACTATATTCCAGGCTATTGTGGTGGAATATCTTTGGGGAATGTAAAAGATTATGAAAAAATTTTTGATGGCATAATTTTAGACGAACTTCCTATAATTAAAGCTCTGGTAACAGATATTCGAATTCTATACAATATTGGAGTGAAAGAATTTGATTACAAAGAAAGCAGAGAAGGATATATTTCAAAATGCCATTTATGTGTTGACATTAGAAAACATATAGTCGAAAAAGGCGGTGAATTAACTGAACTTAAACCAATAGAATTTTATAAAAATCTTATATAATTGTCAACATTTTTATTCAAAAATATTTAATTCTACTACACACCATTTGAGTAATATATATTGACAGTCTTCAAACATATATTCTGAACCATAATATGAGCCAACAACCTAAGAGAGTTAGTCAAAAGATTTCCTATATTTTAATTATTCTAGCGTTTACTTTAATTATCTTTTTCACCTCTTCAACTTTATATCATAATCCTTTAGAAACTAGTACCCAGAATATTGGTGGTCCAAGGCTGGTTTGGAAGGGTAATGGTACAAGCGACTACATTGATATTTCTGCATTATACTATAATGCTTCTGTTCTCGAGTATGATGTGCTAAGGTCTGCTTTAAAGGATAAGTTTGGTGAAGCCTTTAAAGAAGTCGGCTTCTCCTATGAAGGATATCATGATAGGCATTTATCGAGTATATTAGAAGCTACTTTCCAAGAACGTACACGGTAGAAGTTTGGATAGGAGTAGAAACATGCACCATCATGATCATGAAACCTCCAATAATCCAAATAGAAACTAAAACAAGCTCTACCATCACACGTTAATCAGACAATCCTTCATCTTTATCCCCTTATTATACCCACTAAAATGTTAAAAATTTTAATATTAATGGCACAAGTATAGTGGTAGCTAAAGTGATTATAATTGCTATAAGGCTGACTCTTACAAGATTGTTTAAATCATCAATTCTCCTATTCAAGTCTTCAATTTTCTTATTTAAGTCTTCAATTCTTTTATCCACATAATTTTTAAACTCGTTCTCTAACCGCGGAATTTCCCCTCTTACTTCATTTCTCATTTCCATTATATCTTGCTTAGTTGCAACATCTCTTAAAACAGCATTTATTAAAGCAATTCTGACATCATAATCAGTAACTATGATTTCAGCAAGTCTCTTTCTAGCCCGATTATCCTTCTCTAGCTTATCCAGAAACTCTTCCCAACTCATCATGATAAACATGAATTTACTAAAATATAACCTTATTTCCAAACAATGTTAATTAAGTTTGTCTATTGTTGTACTTAACATTTTCAGAAATGGATTAGGATTTTAATATACATTTTTGAGTTTAATGTATATGGGAGAAAGGTGAAATCGTAAATTGAAACAATAAATATATCTGCTAATCTTATCTCAACATCATCAGTTATAGTTTAAAGAAATCTTTAAATAATATTATAAAATTGTGCAAATCTTAATGGATCACTTCCCAGATTTTAAGGACAAAGATTTAGTCATTCTTTTGTCTTCAGCAATAACATTTTTTATTTTAAGTTTCTGGATCCATTTTCCAGGATTGAGGCCTAACTATTATAGTGATATTATAGATGTTCTCTGGAACAGATATGATGTTAGAATGGGAAAAATACCTTATGTGGAATACGATCTTGAATATCCATCATTTTCTGGGCTTGTTCTCTATATTGCATCATTGACTGGAAATGTTTATGGATATTATCTGGTCTTTGCTTTTGTATCTTTTGTATGCATGATTGGAAGCCTTTACATAGTTTACAAGATAGGCTGTCAGAGGAATGTTAGTGTTTCTAAAATATGCTTGTACACTGTTTTTACTCCAACCTTCATATTTTACAGTATATATAGCTTTGACTGGTTCGGAATATTCCTTCTACTCATTTCACTACTTTTCCTGTTGAAGGGTTCTGTCAAATATTCTGGCGTTTTTCTGGGCTTAAGTGCCTCAGCTAGGATAATACCTATTCTCGCTTTCCCCTACATGATACAATATTTTAAAGAGAAAAGGGAAAAGATTGTTTTTGCCTTTTTCACATTTTTGGGGTGGCTTATCACTAACATTTATTTTATGATAGTAAATTTTGACGGTTTCCTATACCCTTACATTTACCAGGCTGGCTGGGTTGTTGAAGACAGTTGGCTTGCAATTTTTCAGCAATGGAATAAAGGTGTTTCCGCTGGATTAATATTTATCCTCGGATATCTAATATATGAGTTAAAGAAAGTTGATGTTGTTGACAAGTGTTGGCTAATTTTGGTGGCTTTCGTAATATCAAGTTTCAAGTTTCCACCCCAGTACATGATTATGCTGATGCCCTTTTTTGCACTCTCATGTGGAGATTATGTTCCATACATACTTTCTCACATTTTTAATGTAATGATATTATTTTGGTGGTTTACTCCAATGTTTAGTTCCAGTAATCCATGGAGTCTAGAAAGTCCTGTTCAGTGGGTTGCAATCATCAGACAGGCTCTGATCGGATATATTTTTGTAAAAAGTATTAGACAATATCTAAGAGGAGGATAGGTTAAACGTTTTTATAATTTTGTTAGGTCAAATCAAGGTGTATGCTCCAAGAACTTTCCATACAAAGATTAAGCCAAAACCTTATATTGAAAGAGAAAAAAATTTTTGATAGTCTATCTGGATATAAGAATTTGAATGAAAAGTTTGAGCAATATAATCCATTTAATCTTGACCCTCGAGAGATTAGGGAGACAATTGTTGATGATAAAAGTTGTATAAGTGTTTTAGGAAGTATTACATTTCCTTTAGAAGATAATTTTTGGGATAGGGGACAAGTTGTTTTAGAGGAAGGCCCCCATGAAGATGGGAGTAGAAGATTTGAATGGGTTAATAAAGTATTAGATGAAATAAGTGTGTGTGGAACTGATTCTAGTACAATTAGACATAATCTTCACCTGAACTTACTGTATGCTTATACCCAGGTTGCAGTATTTTTAAGAAAAAGTGGTCGCTATTTTGAAGAGGTATTGGATGATGTTAAGGTTGGAGATGAACTATATTTTACAGACCATGAGATAAAGCTTTTTGAAGACGAGCATTATCAGATGTGGAATTGGATGCTAGCATTAAAACTTTTAAATGAAAAGTTTCATCAGCATACACCCTTTATACTATTTCTTGATGAATCACTTTCTGTATCATATGCTAGAAACTATAATGGTGAAAGGAGGAAACTTCTTTTGGATTCATTAAACCATTATCTTAGAAAACTTTATGAGCTCAACATATTTCCGGTTGCAGTATACTTTAGCCTTGACAGGGGTCTTGTCAACTGTGGGCTTAAATGTACAATATGCAAGGGTGCCAAATGTTCCCTTTGTTCCAATTTTTCTGAGCAAGAAAGGACTTTTAAAACATTCTGTGATAAACATTTCCTCTATAACGTTTTAACAGAAAATTATTCGAGGACACCATACTTTAGACCCCTAAATTCTGTCATCGCAGAGTCAGCGGAAAAACTGTATGTTGACCTTATAGCATTCTATGTTAGAGTGGATGAAAGCATATTGCGTGTCGAGTTCCCAAAAATATTTCTTGAAAAAGATGAGAATGCTGTTAATTTGGTTCATAAAGCTGTTGTTGCAGACTCTATCCTTTCAGGAGGATATCCTTTAACTTTATCGAGAGCGCATGAGCTTGCTGTACTGTCAGGAAAGGATAGGAATGTTGTTCACGAAATCGTGTACAATAAGGCTTTAGAGCTCTGCAAAAAATATGGCTATACTCTTGAAGTAAAGTTTTCTAGGAAGAATGAGTTAAAGGCTAGGGGTGTCCTATAGTGTGTGCACTTAAAGGAAACTATTATTTAATAGAAAATTCTATTGGAGAAGTTATATCATCAACTTACGAGAAAATAGAATTTGAGCTTCACAGAAACTCTATAATACAGTCTATTGAAAGGGGAACATTCATTGTTGTTAGTAATGGTGGAAACATATTGGTTGGAGTGGTTGCAAGCACCAAACTTGTGATTGTTGGAACAGGTTCTACAAGACCTTCTAGGCTTAAGATGGGTCCAGAAGAAATTGATAGAACATTACCGGAGCTAAAAGACAGGATATATAATGCATATGAGGCAGTAATTGTCGGAGAACTTTTTGAAGGAAGATTTGTTCACGCTTCAAACTTGCATCATGCAATAGTGCATGATCAAGTCTATAAAATGGATCCAGAGGATGTTAGAGAGTTTCTTAGAATTCCATGCGATTATCTGCACCTAATATATAATGAGTATGGTGTTGAAGCTGTCTTAAGCCACGTTAGAAAAGTTAAATCAATATTAGATGAAAATGAGTTTCTCGAATTTTTGAAAGGTGCAGTGAGAATGCTACATATTCGGGGAGAAGATGAGCTTATACGCTTGCTGGTGAATATTGTTGACTGACGAAGATAATGTTATCGGTTTTGTTGTTGGAGGTGCATATTCTAAGGGTACTCTAGTTCAACTACAAAATAGGGTGCACGAGGAGATTGAAGTTGGATACTGTCTGGTTGCAGAAAGCGGGAGGGGAAACTATCTTATGATAGTAAACGATATTATCGCAGACTCACCTAACACAGCAATAACCGTAAACATGGCTAGAAAACCGACGTTTACAAAACATCTACTTTCAGACATACTTTTAACATCTAAGCTCAACTGTATACCAATAGCCTGTGCTTCAGGTGATAGAGTTGATGAAGCTCTAACAGTTCCAGACTATCTTTCAAAATGTAAGCTCTTGACTGAAGATGCTGCGGAAGCATTTTATGGCAAAATAGATTGGCAAAAAAGGTATCCTCTAGGAACGGTTAGGCCTTCAGAATATAATGTGCCATTGGATGTTAGTGTAATGGTTCAAAATTCTTTCGGAATATTTGGAAAGTCTGGTACTGGAAAAAGTGTATTAGGCAATCTTCTCTCAGCATACATACTATTGTATTCAAAAAATTCTGTATTAGCTGGCGAAGATATACCTACGACACAACTAATATTTGACATGCATTCAGAATATGGGTTAAAATTAAAGACTCCATCACAAACAATTCTGGCACCTGGTGTAGCACAATGTTTTCCAGAAGAATTCAAAGTTTATTGTGTTGACCATGAGCTTGTAGGAGAAATTGAAAAAGAGTTTAAGAGGGGTACTTTGGCCAAAGAATTTAAGATAAAGAAGGAGAAAATTGAAGTTGAAGACATTATAGCATTAAGCGAGTTACTGAAAATATCTGGTGTTGGAGCATTAAACCTTCAATCTCTTAAGGATAAGCTTGATGAAATTGCTGGAAACTGGTTTGAGGCCATCATAAACTTTAACGACTACACAAACCAAGACCTTAAAAATATGGGGTTCGACACACAGACTATAACAAGCTTAAGAGCACTTTCACGAAGGCTTTCAATATTCAAAAACCTGCCACAGTTTTCTGAAGCAGATGACACGTGCCAAGAGCTTTTAAAAGAGCTGGAAAATGGAAAGAATATTGTAGTATCTTTTGGTAAATATGGTGACCTAGAAGCACTTTACATGTTCATTGTAAACTACATTTCAAGAAGATTGAGGGAAGCTTATGTGGGTAAGAGTATAGGTGAAGGTGTAAGGAACAGGATTATAATTTTTGTTGAAGAAGCACACAAGTTCTTAAATCCAGGTGTGAGGGAAAGTAGTCCACTTGGATTAATAGCTAGGGAGCTTAGAAAGAGGGGAATCGTGTTGGGAATAATAGACCAAACACCTTCACAAATTGATGAAAATGTTTTTGGAATGATCTGGAACTTTTTCGTGGGCGCCACAAGCATAGAAAGGGATGTGGATGTTGTAACATCAAGCTTGAAACTTACACAACTTTTTAAGCCTCTTGTTACATCTTTAAGAAGACAAGAATTTCTTGTATACGGTAGTGCTTTAAAGTATCCTGCAGTTGTAAAGATAGTCGACTACAACAGTATTTTGAAAAAGGTTAGGGAAGAGTATGAGCGCAAATTTAAAGCTAACGTAAACAATGATAATGTGAAAAGGTTTTTGGAGGAAGATTAAATTGGTCAAAATATTGCATACAGCCGACCTCCACATTGGAGAAGACATATTCTCACAGTATAGTGTGAAAGCTGCCTCTGAAAGATTCAATGACATACTATATTCTCTTGAACAGGTCAAAGATATTGCATTAGAAAATGATGTTGATGTAGTCATAATAGCAGGAGACGTGTTCAATAGAATAATTCCATCAGGAAACTCTTCCCTCTATTTTTCAAAATTCTTAAAACAGCTTCTAGAAAATAGGGTCCACACTATTATAGTTAGGGGAAACCATGATAGACCGTATACAGAGGGTACATCCGAACTTTTAAAAACATTCAACATACTCTTGTCAACAAAACAAGAAGAATATTTTCACTATCTAAGTAAGATAGAAAATATTGTTATAACCGCCAAAGATGGTAAAAAAGTTTCTTTCACAGCCCTACCATATTATCCAAGTGAACTTGAATTCAAGGAAGTAAAAAGTGTCGAAGAGGCTTTCGAAAAAGCCAGGTACGAGAAAAGACAGGAATTCATAGTAAAGCTGAAGGAAGAAAGTTTGAGAAAAGTTAATGAACTTAGAGTAAATGCTGACGCGGACTATCATATCCTTGTAGCGCATGTGCCCATAATGGGTGCAATACCAGGTTCTGAAAGAATCTTTTATGGCTCAAAATATGAGGTCGTTTACGAAGTTAATGAAATTAGCAGATTACCCTTCGACTATATAGCCTTAGGCCACTTTCATATAATGCAGCAGGTTGGCTCAGAAAGGTGCTGGTATAGTGGCTCAATATATAGATTGACGTTCGATGAACCATCATATTTAGATGGTAGGGAGCTTAGCAAGAGTAGCAAAGGTGTAATACTTGTTAGTGAACAGAATGGTGCTCTTGTTCCAAAGCCAGTTTACATAAGAACCAGAGACCTTTGTGTTGTACACTTAAACTATTCTAATCCAAAAACTAGGCCTCTGCCAGATAATATTGAAGAAATAGTTGAACAGGTGGCTGCAAAATGTCCGATAAAGGATAAGAGTCTTCCCCCCTGTGTAAAAGTTTTTGTGAAAATCTCGGATACTCAAAGAAGAATGTTAAACGAATATAGGATTAGGGAGATGCTTCTAGAAAAAGGGTATTTGGATGTAAAGTTCGATATAGCTACGGAGCAAACAGAACAGGTAAGCCTAAAAACTTCTAATATGCCTGTTGAGGAAGCGTTAACAAGGTATGTTGAAAGTTTGCAGATAAATCCTCAACTAAAAAAGCATGTTCTTGAAGAATCATTAAAAATATTGAAGGAGGTTATGGGTGAATGAGGTTGGAGAAGATTTTTGTAGAAAACTTGAAGACCTTTCCAAAACTTGAACTTTACCTAGGAGATTATGATTTAGCCCTAATAACTGGCCCAAATGGAGCTGGAAAGACAACAGCATTCGTTGCAGTTCCAGTAATAGCATTCTATAATGAATTTAATAGGAGAAGCTTAAAGGATTATGCATTAGAAAATAAAGTTGCAAAGATCGGGTTAGAGTTCGAACATGAGGGAAAAAGATACATTATTGTGAGACAATATTCTGATGGAAGCACACAGTCATTATTCATAGACACTATTGGAAATAGAAAGATTTCAAAGTCAAGGGAAATTCAGAATACTATAGAGAAGCTCTTTGGAATGGATTCTAAAACATTCCTTAACACTGTAGTCATTGCACAAGGTGAAGTTGAAACATTAAGTGAAAGAGAACCAAGAGAGAGAAGAGAACTTTTCCTAAAATTTTTGGGAATAGACTTTAAAAAAGCTTATGAAAAGGCAAGTGAAGAAATAAAGAATGTAGATAATAGAATAGAACAGATTTTGTTTGAAAAAGCGGTGCTCGAAGAGGATGTTAAAGTAAAGCCTGATATTAAAAAAAGAGTTCCAGAAGTAGAAGAAGAAATAAGAAAAATAAACTTGACTCTAACAGCCAAGGAAAAGGAAAAAAGTTCGCTTTCAAATGAAAAAGAAAATCTCCAAAAGACTCTAAAGAGTATACAAGAAATGTTGGCAACGAATCAGATGCTGGAAAAGGAAAAAGAAAGATTAAATAATGAAATAAGAGAATTTGAGAAAAGAATTGGGGGATTAAAAAAGGAGGATGTAGAAGCCAGAATAGGGCTTTTAGATCAAAAATTAAGTATAATAAGCACAACGTTAGAGCTTCTCGATAAAAGAAATCAGATAGAAGCTCAGTACAAAAATTTAGTTGAAATAGTCAAAACGCTTGAAGGTTACAAGAGACCTGAAGAACTAAAGCAAGAGGAGGAGGAGTTGAGAAAAAAGGTTAACGAGTTAGCAACTAAAATTGAAGAAGTTAAAAGAAATAGAATGGAAATTGAAACAAAAAATAGTGCGTCAAAACTCTATATAAAAAATCTTCAAGAAGAAACAGTATGTCCACTGTGTAAAACAGAGTTAAGTGAAGACAGACGAATTGAGCTGATAAGGGAAATTGAAAGTGAAATCAAAGAATATCCTAACA
>JACIWG010000002.1 GCA_014361085.1 Nitrososphaeria archaeon | reverse complement strand
CGTTAAAATTGTTTGATTTGAACCATTATTCACTATACTCTTCCCCCCCTCTTAGAATGTTTGCTATTGCTGAACCAAGATTTAACATTCCATCCCATGTTATTGATGAAACAGGTACTGGTACAGGTATTAGTGAGAGTCTTGAAAATGCTCTAAATATTTCGGTAGCCAAAAGATATCTTTCTCCACCCTTTTCCATCAGAATATCCTTTTCTAGAGTATGTGGGTCTGTGCACCAGTCCATGATCTTTTTAGCCATTCTACGGTTCATGTCAATCTTTGTTAGCACTGGTATTTGTGGTAGGTTCAATCTAAGCTTTAGAGAATTATATAATAGGGCTGTGGAAAGAAAATTGAATGGTGTTGATGATATGGTAAAGTCGAATAGGAAAAGTACAACCCTGTTTTCTCCAGTTAGGTTATGTGCAACATAGGGTCCGCTTTCTCTGAAAGCAAATAGTTCAAGCTGTCCAGGTGTATCAACTATAACATAGTCAGCCTTATATTCTTCAATTTCCTCTTTAACCTTCTCCAAGTTTACTGCTATAAGGTCTGATGCGGCAACCATGGCACCATTTGGTCCAAGCTCATATTCTTCCATTATTTCTTGGACGTCAATGTATTGGCGTATGTCGACATCAGGTTCATAGGGAAGCTTAATGGCGCCTGGGTCTAAGTTTAATGTTATAGCATAAGATTCTCTTTCCTCATACCATTTCTTTAAAACTGATGTGAGAGTAGATTTTCCTGAACCAGCTGTTCCAGTTAAAAATATTACATACATATTCTATTCCGAAACCTTAAAGATTCATATAAAGTTTTTAGAAACTATTTTATACTCTTCAAGTACTGTCCAAACTTTTGCTCAATCACTTTTACCGCATCCTTCACATGCTCTATTGCCTCAGGTGTCCGTGTATCTCTAACGTATATGTGTACTATTAGCCTATATTTTCCCCTATATGGTCTCGGATGCGTCTTCAAATATATATCAGTATACTTTTTCGCAAGCTCCTTTATGGTGTCAGCGAGCCAGGATTCGCCTATCCCTTCAACCACCAACTTTCTCTCATAATATTTTCCAAGATTAGGTAATACTTTAAGCACATACTCTCTTATCATACTCTTCATTTCTGAGGGTACTCCGGGTAATATGAATATTCTAAGCCCATTTACGCTAATGTCAACACCTGGTGCTACACCCCTATTGTTCGGTATTATCCTACCCTCTTTTGGCACGTAAGCCATCTTTTTGCTTGCTTCAGCTAAAGGGTGTCCTCTTGCCTTAGCACGTTCCTCCAGCTTCCTCAATGTTTCAGGATGGAGGATAAGCTCTAGCCCCAGAGTTTTCGCTACACTCTCCATAGTTATATCATCATATGTTGGGCCCAGTCCACCTGTCAAAAACAGGTAATTAACACCATCCTTTATCGCTTCATTAATTGACCATGAAATTTCATTATATTCGTCTCTAATGCATAATATTCTGTCTACAAAATATCCTCTTCTATTCAGATTCCTAGCAATATATGTTGCATTAGTATTAACAACTTCTCCTATAAGAAGTTCATTCCCTATGCATACTATTCTACAAACGTTCATAAGGCCAATCATCTGCCACTATTTTTTAGAAAGCCACCAACTTAAAATTTCACTCTGCTGCCTCTTCTTCTTATCCTTTCCATCAGACTGTCTCTTTTTTTCACGCAATTCTTCAAGCTGCTCTTTCGTAGCATATAATCCGCACGATTTGCAAAGATAATTTTTAGTAGAAATCTCATATGACATTATGGCCCCACATTCTGGGCACCTTTCCACCATATTCTACACCAACTAAACCTTTCTTAAACTTCTTAAAAAAGGTTGACAATTACTACTCCCATATAGTTATGGGAACAGCATTTTGGTAAAAATTTTATACGATAAATTGGATCAGGACTTAGAATTTTTATATAACTTCCACCAATTTTCTGATGTATGATTTGGGTTTTTAGGCCTGACGCTGAAACAGTATGGTTTGATGAGGAAGTTAAGCGTAGGCTTTCATGGTATAGGCATGTAATGTTGGGTGAACGTCCTGCAAAATTTTTGATCTGTAAAAATATTCAAGTCGAAGATTTTAGCAGTTTAAGTGAAGATGAGCTTTGGATTCTGCATGAGAAGGCTAGAAGCTCGTTTCTTAAATTGTATAAGAGTGTTGTTGAAGGTTCTGAAAAGATAGATTTTGAGAATGCTGTTTCACCAAACTTTTTGGACCTTAAGGTAGAATTGGCTGAAAGGCTTATAGAACATTGTGTGTTCTGTGAACGTAGATGTTATGTTAACAGAAAGGCTGGTTCTAAAGGCTTTTGCGGTGTAGGATATGTGCCCAAGGTTGCAACTTGGTTCCATCATTTTGGTGAAGAGGGTCCACTTATAGGACGTGGTGGCTCTGGAACAATTTTCTTTGCAGGATGCAATTTTGGCCCCTGTGTTTATTGCCAAAACTGGGATATCTCATCTAATCCTAGTAATGGTGCTGAAGTTTCTCCAAAAATGCTGTCCCTAGTCTGTGAGGAGCTTAAAGATGGTGGTGCTCCAAACATAAATTATGTTGGCGGTGAGCCTACACCGAACTTGCATACAATACTAGAATCTATGAGGCTTTTGAAATATAATATTGCACAGTTGTGGAACAGTAACATGTACTGTTCTATTGAATCAATGAAACTATTGTCTGATGTGATAGACATTTGGCTTCCGGACTTTAAGTATGGTAATAATGTTTGTGCGAAATCGCTTTCTAAAGTCGACAACTATTTTGAAATAGTTTCGAGAAATCATTTAATAGCATACGAGAATGGTGACATGATTATAAGGCATCTTGTCCTACCTGGGCACGTTGAATGTTGTACAAAACCTATCTTGAAATGGATTTCAGAAAATATTCCGGATGTTTTGGTGAACATAATGGCCCAATATCATCCAGATTATCTTGTTGAAAGGTTTCCTCAAAAGTATAAGTCCCTCTATAGGCGTGTTTCATCAGAGGAAATGAGTGAAGCATATTCTTATGCGAAAAAGCTGGGCATAGTTTATGAACCTGTTTCATAGTACGTTATTTTATTGTCCAACTAAACTTTTCTCTAAGACTTTTTGAATATATTCTTTCTATAGGAACCCTATTTTTTCTCGCATACTCAACAACTAGTCTGGGGTCAATGTATGATGTTAGTGAAGTATTAAGGTTCCATTCTGCTGTGTCACTGTAAAGTTTTAGTTCAAGCAAAGCCTTCCTATACTCTAACCTTGCCTTTTTCAGACGCTTCTCCAGCAACCTTCTCCTTTTCTCCTTTGCATTCTCAATTTCCTTTAAAATTTTTTCAATCTTAAGCTCTTTATCTTTAACCTTCAACTTCTTCTTCTTTAACCTTTCCTCAAACTTTTCTGGAATTTTCCTTTTATGATTTAATCTCTTAGCTACAGCCAAATTAATGTATTTGAACCTTATAAGGCTCTCGAACTCGTTTTTTCCAAAATCTTTTCTTGTCTCTTTAAGCGCTTTCCTGAAAGTTTGTCCAGCTATCATTGTTCTAAACGTTTTAGCCGACACGTGTGGAACAACTTCTTGCAAAAACTTTGAAACTTTGCCAGAATCTACTCCATCAAATATAGGTCTATCTTTAGCCTTTTCCATAAAATCAACAATGTTTTTTAAAACCTTTCTGGGTAAATTTATTTCACGATGCCAATGCACGTAATCTTTTCCAATAAAATCTAAGACGACTGTATCTTTTTCCACTATCACATTCTCCGCCTTTAATGTTGTACATCCTATTGTACCAGTTTCTCCAGCAATCCTTTCATCTCCAACCCTTATTCCTGTCTCTTTAATCAAGTATACTACAGTCGCAACCTTTCTTCTCAAAATATCTCTTGATCTCAAGTTCCTGTTTACATGTGCTTCAACCTCTTTAATCTTTTTCTCCAACTCTATCGCCTTATCCCATTTTTCTCTCTCCCTCTCCTGTCTTAGACTACTTTTGGGTGAAAACCAAACATACTTCATTTTACCGTTTAAGGGGTTTCTCCAGCAGGCTATCCACATGCAATCGCTTTTCCAAACAATATTCTTCCATCCTTTATCAAGGTCATCTGGCACCTCGCTCAAATTTAATGTTATATCACTTCGGTTGACTGCCTTTTTCCATCTTCCTCTAAGAGGGTTTCTGCCTTTAGACATGAAAATTCCAGCTGGTTCAACAATCCAATTTTGTAGCTCTATCCTTTTTCCATCAACTATTGCGTAACCATATCTTTCCTTAAGCTTTTCACGAACTCTTTTACGTTCTTCTGTAAGCCTTCTTCTTTCCTCTTTACTCATATTCTCTTTCAACTTCTTTTCTTTAACAATATAATCTTCTACTTCACTCCAGTCTATCTCATTTAAATCGTTAACTTTATTTATCTCCAGCTTTCTACAAAAATCTTCAAGAAAATTATCTACAAAAACCTTGTCTTTGACGTATACGGTATCAAATTTTTTAACAAAAGCTAAAGCCATCTGCTCTGCTTCTGCATCAAGTTCAATCCTTCTACCATTATATTTTACACTTAATCCAATAGGCCTGTATTCTGGAACGTATACGCCATGGTGTACCAGTTGTCGCATATAGCATGGGCACAGACATTTGATGTCTTAAAAATTTTGTTAAAAATTTATAGCTTACAAAAAATTTTAAATTTTTATCAAAGTGTATTCTTCTATCCTCTTACACCCTTTTCAATAAGTGATTTTGTAAGAGATAAGATTCTGCTTCCATCATCTATTACTCCAAATCTGCCTTTTGAGCACTCTCTTTCTGTAAACCTGCAGATACCATCCCATCCAAAAAGTTCTGAAGCGATGATGAATGGAACTGGATCATCGGTATGGGCTTTTAATGTTACAGCGGTGGTATGATCTGATGACACGATCACTAAAGTTTCTTTCAAGTTCACAGTCTCCTTTACTATTCCAAAAAATTGTCTATCGATTTCCTCTATACTTTTCTTTTTAGCAATATAGTTTCCATCATGGGCTGGCTCATCAGGTCCCTTAAGGTGAACGTATACGAGTTCGTAGTCTTTAAGCAACTGGACTGCCTTCTCAGCCTTTTCTTTAAATGCTGACGGCGCCCCTACTGTGAAAACGTCAGATTTTATTGTTTTAGCTATTCCAATCTCTACCGGCATATCTGCAATTATTGCAGGCTTAAAGCCGTACTTTTCTTCTAAAGGTGTAAGTTTTGGCAACGTGCTTCCAGCATCCCTTAATAGGATAATGTTTGCCTCAAGCTTACCCTCCCGTCTCCTTTTTCGGTTTACTTCCTCGTTCACCAGTATATTATACACTTTTTCTGTAAACTCGTTTACTAGCTCAGCTGAAACCTTCGTCTCTATCGTCTGATCCAATGGCTCACATTTTGCAACCTTCATCTTCTCTGTCCCTTTAATTGCTACACCCATACCATGCACCTTAAGATATGCGGGATCCGTGTTTGTTATATTATCACTTAATCTTAAATCCTCTGCCCTAAAAACTACCACACATCTATGGCCTACAGTTGCTTTAACAGTAACACTTTTTCTCTTATCAGATAATTCTATTTTATCATTTATTGCTTCAGCTAAATTTTTGGCTTCCTCAGAAGTTAACGACCTCCCCACTCTCCTATCAACTATACTCATGTCCTCTTTTACTGTAGCAAAGTTTCCCCTTAAGGCTAGGTTTCCATCAGAGAATTCAAGTCCAGAACCTAGTGCTTCAACAACTCCTCTACCAACATATCCTTCTTTTACCTTGTACCCAAGCATACTATATACTGCAATATCCGATTCCGGAGCTATACCCTTTCCAACTGTATAAACAAGTCCTCCAACTGACTTTCTTGCAAAATAGTCTAGGTTTGGAGTGTAGGCTGCCTCTAAAGTCGTTATATAGTTGAGTTGGGGAATTGGTCTGTCAGCCGCACCATCTAATATAACATAAAGTATCCTCATATTCCAAACGTTCTATCCTCCAATGTTTCAAGTTAAAAGTTTTTTCTAAAAATTATTTTTTATAAAATTAATTTATAATACATTTTTTATTACTTGTTTAAACTATATTCATTTATTATATGTTCCATATGTTGGAGGATATTTTGTTTGAGGCTGCATTGTTGTGGTTGTTGGAGTTGATGGTGTTCTAGCCTTCTTTATCCTATAGTATAGAGCTCCTATCTTTCCTTCAAAGTCGGATAGTATGCTGTCGAAGGTTGCGTATGCTTCAGCGGCTGAACTGTATGGGCTAAAATACTTGTGTACTGCTTCAGGCGACCCGCCCTTTGTTGACATGTAATAGAAGTGGTCGCTTTGTTGTAGAAATCGCCATATTTTGAACATACCGGCATCATTTATTTCCCTCAAATAGGGTTCAAGCTTGTATAGTCTATCGAATGCTATCCGTTGCATAGAATTGTCTATCCATGCGCTCACATCCTTTTCTATGTCAGCCCATGATATCGTCTTTTCTACTGGCACGCTTATTGCTCCAGAAGATGGTGTGCTTGTTATAACTTCTGTTGGTGTAGCCCACTGTAGGTTCCCCATTTTAGCAACCTCTTTGGGCAGATATTTTAGGAAATCAAATATTCCAGTATCACTCCAATGATGTTCTCCAAATGTTTCAATGTCTACAGCCACAAGTATCACGTCCCCTCCTGTTTGAGAAAGCCATGTCGCATACTTTTCAGCTGTAAGCGGATACTCACTCCATGTTTTTAATGAAAATCTGAATCCTATGTCATCAGATAATATATAGTGTCGTAAGAGCAATTTTATACTATCTGTTCCTACAGCTGAATATATGTATGTGGGTGAACGCCATTCTAGAATCTTTGGCACACCCTCAGTAAGTATACCCTTAAACCCTAAACCTTCTACAACCTTTGCAATCTCATTATTATAAATATATTCTGTGTTTTCAAAGACTTTAACCTCGTATCCGAAGACCTGTTTTATTAGCTCCCTATGCTCCTTAACCTGCTGCATGAACTCGTTCATTCCAAGATTTGATAATGATGCCAGGGAATGGTAATATGTTCCCCCCAAAATTTCCACGTTACCTGTTGCGACAAGCGCCTTCAATTTTTCTATAAGCTGTGGCTCGTACAAGGCTGCCTGATACAGGAACATTCCACTCATTCCTAATGAAACCTTAAAAGGCTTATCCGTCCCAGAAGTTTCTTTTATAAGTTCAAGTAGTATGTCAAAAGTTGGATTATAACATTTTTTTGAAACCCTAGCAAATATTTCCTTATTAAGTTTGTCATCAAAATATCTTTCCATAACTGATTCTCCTAAAGCAACCCTCTTTATTCTCTCGTAAGGAAACATTCTATTCAAGCGTCTCGGCTGATGTATCTCAAATGCTAAAATGATGTATGTCATTTCGCATCATATGCTCTACTATCACTAATAAAGTTTACTTGGAAAATAATATAATGGTGTGTCAAAATTTTTTTACATAAAACAAAAATTTGATGCTTTCTAAATTTTTATAAAAAGGAAAAAGTAACCCTTAAAGGATAGTTTTGAAACTTGCAGTCTTCTGCTGGGAATTTCCCCCACGTATTGTCGGAGGCTTGGGCTCCTATATTTCGGAGATAGCTCCAAGAATTGTTGCAAGAGGCAATGATGTAAGCCTCTTTACATTCAACGACGGTAAACTTAAAACTCATGAAATGTATAGGGGTGTTGAAGTTCATAGGCCCACGATTGTGGACATTGAAGATGTATTCCCATCAGTTGTAAGAGAGGATATTGCAAGATGGGGGAGTGGGATACGTTTTTTCGCTAACGTCATGACAAGTAATATTCTATGTGCAACTAAACTAATAAATCAGCTTGTTAAATTAGATGGTAGAGACTTTGACCTTATTGTAGCCCACGATTGGCTATCTTTTATCGGAGGCATGATAAGCAAGAGGGAGCTAAAGCTTCCTCTTGTAGCACACTTTCACTCGACAGAAAAGGGTAGAAGTCTAGGAAACGGTTCTAAGACAATTGTTGAATTGGAGATGATGGGTGGAAAGGTTGCTGACAGGGTGGTAACAGTATCTAATGCCATGCTAGATGATCTATCAAATCTTGAAATCTCAAGAGAAAAGATTAGAGTTGTATACAATGGTGTTGACCCTAAAAAATATGATCCTGGAGCTATAGGCGATGATGCAAAACAATACATTAGAAGAAAATATGATATCAAAGATGATGAGCAGATGATATTATTTGTTGGACGACTTGTTCCAGTAAAAGGTGTTGATAAACTGATTTATGCAATGAAGCATGTCAAAGAAAAGTATCCTAAAGCAAAACTTGTTCTTGTGGGAACTTCAGAAAATGAGGCATACTACTCAAGTCTTATATCTAATCTATGCTTAAATGATTGTATTAAAGCAAGGTTCGAGTTCATAGACGAAGAAGAAAGGATATTACATTATGCCGCCTGCGATATAGCTGTCTTCCCAAGTCTCTACGAACCTTTCGGTATAGTCGCACTTGAGGCGATGAGCATGGAAAAGCCTGTTGTTGTAGGGGCTAGAGGTGTATCTGGTTTGAGGGAAATTATAGTACCATCTGGACCTAACCAGTGCGGGGTCCATGTTAACCCATATGATCCATCTGACATCGCTTGGGGCATAAATGTGCTTTTAGAGGACTTAGAACGCTCGAGACAGTTTGGAAAGAATGGTAGGAGAAGGGTGCTTGAAAGGTTCACATGGGATCATGCTGTAGATGAGACGATTAAAGTGTATAGTGAACTTGTTGGAGGCTGAACCTATTTTGGGTGAACTTAGAAAAGACTATTTTCTTGAAAGATGGGTTGTGATAGAGCCGACGAGGGCTAAAAGGCCATCCGACTTTCAAAGGGAAGTGGATGAAGTTAAGGAGGGTGTCTGCTACTTTTGCCCAGGTAACGAGCATCTTACACCCCCTTCAATATACACGCTTGTGCTCGAAAACAATATCTTTATAAAAAAGCAAGATAGTGATGAGGAAAGGGTTAAGAATTGGACTGTTAGAGTGTTTCCAAACAAGTTTCCAATAATGTCTCCAGAACCTAATGCTGAGCACACAAGTTATCCGACTGAAAGTGAACCAGCATACGGGTACCATTATGTTGTAGTACCAACACCCAAGCATGAAGATAAGTTCATCACGTTCTCAAAAGAGCAGTGGGTAATATTCGTTGAAGTTTTAAGAGACATTACACAATTTTTGTACGGAAATAAGGTTAAGGGTGTCGGATACGTTTCAATATTCATTAATAATGGTAAGGTGGCTGGGGCATCAATAAGGCATCCTCACGCACAAATAGTCACTACCCAAAACATTCCTCCAATAATTTTAAACGAGATAATGGCCTACAAGAAACAGCCTCTTTTCGAAAGATGTGCGCACTGTAGTATTATTAGATCCGAAACTGGTGGTCCAAGGCACATCTTTTCCACAAAACATTTTTTGTCCCTAGCTCCTTGGGCGTCCTTTAACCCGTACGAATTCTGGATATATCCTGTAAGGCATGAGACAAAGTTTTCTGAAATAAATTCTGAGCGTATAGAGGATTTAGGTATAATGCTTAAGATAATGTTCGGTGCACTGGGCACAGTATTAGGTGATGTACCATTTAACATGGTCTTCCATATTTCTCCAGAAAAGAAGACCACCAAACTCCTGCACTGGCATATTGAAGTTTATCCTAGATTGACGACATATGCTGGCCTCGAACTTGGTTCAGGAATATATGTGAACCCAGTTCCTCCAGAGCAGGCCTGCAGCACGCTAGCTGTTGCTGCAAGAAAAGAGTATGCGAAACTATATGGTGTAGAATAGTTTGATCAACTATAGCTTTTTAATGCTGAAAGAAATCCTTTAGGGGAAAGCCATACTCTTTCTCCATCAAAAAATATCATTTCCTCTCCATAAAGTTTTTCAACAATTTTTTTAACAATATTATAGTCTAATCTCAAATAGTCTGCAATTTCTTTCATTGAAAGCGCCCTTTTTTCATCTAATGCGTTAGCATATCTTAAAATTACAAGAATCCTATACGGTTCCATCAAATTACCTCACAAGCGAATCCTTGTAGACTTCAATAGTTTTTTCAGCGATAGCAGACCAGCTGAAATATTTTTCAACATCCTCTTTCGCCTTCATTTTTAGGGATTCAGCCAAAGATGGGTTGGACAAGATTCTATCGATACCCCAATAAATTGAGTACGGGTCCCTTGGAAAAACCTTTATACCATTCACTTCATGCTTAACAATTTCTGATAGTCCATCTACATCTGAAACTACAACAGGTGTCCCAGCGGCCATGCCCTCTAAAGCAACTATCCCAAAGGGCTCATAAATGGATGGTACAACAAGTACGTCCGCACTCTTCAGTAGCTTAATCATCTCATCATCCGGCAAAAATCCTGTGAAGATGATTCTATCAGATAATCCTAGCCTACGAGCTTCATCTTCTAAAAATCCTCTTGAAGGCCCATCTCCTACTATTACAAGTTTCGCATTATACTTCCCTAGAACATATTGCATAGCACGAATCAGGTACTCGCAGCCCTTTTGATGTGTAAGACGCCCAATAAAAAGTATCATTTGCTCCTTCCAAAATACATTATACCTCCTTCTTGTTTCAGAAACATCTACTGCTACATCTAACCTTGATGGGTCTATACCATTAGGTATCACAGTAACCTTATACTGTGGAACATTAAATCTTGCAATAACATCCTTTTTCATCGACTCACTGCATACTATTATCCTTTTGGCGTCGTAGGAGCCCCACCATTCTATGCTTTCTATCATTCTAGATTCTAGGGTTTGTGAGCCAAGACTTCTTTTAAACTCTAGACTATGGAATGTGAGCACGAAATTTGAGTCCGTGTAAAGTTTTGCTTCACAGGAGCATGGTACGGTCATCCAATCGTGTGCATGAATTATATCAAAGGAACCCTCTTCTCTTGTTAGCTGAGCTATTTTTTTACTAAAAAAGTGGTTTAGGAGGAAGATCCATGTATAAAAGTTTGGTGCTGGAATCTGAATGGGCACCCTAAAAACTCTAACACTGTCCTTTACCTCGTAAGAAGTTGCCCCAATAACCTCAGGAGTTATTACTGTTACGTCAACATTTTTCTTTGCCAAAAACTTTGAAAGTTCGTCAACATGTCTAGCTATACCTCCAATTATGTTAGGTGGATATTCCCAAGAAAGCATCAGAATTCGCAAAATTTTCTCACATCCTAATAGTATGTGTCCACTCTTTCACATTTTAATGCTATCATCTTCTAAATTTATTCCAATGGTTTTAACATAATTTAATTCTTTCTCAAGTCTTTTCTTTAGATAATCTATACTCTTTGTCTTTGAAGGATCCACTCCATTTATTACAGCCAAATATATTGTGGAAACATCAAGAAAATAGTAGTATGAAACTATAATGTCAACTATCTTTTCACATTCTGGATTCAACTCCATTAGCTGGTGCCCAGAATCTCTTATAATATCCTTTAATATCTCAAATCTTTTAGAAACTTCTTTTGGTTCACCTTCAGTCCTTAAAATGATAACCTTTGTTAAAGGACAGTATAGTTCATATGAGACGATTTCGTTATGGCATAGTTCTGGAATCAAGTCTGACATCGCATGCCATTTCCCATTCTCACTAACCATTCTCTCAAACCTTTCTACAACAGACCTTATCATAGAACTTCCATAAATTGTTGGAATACTTTTGTAAATAAAGGCAGCAACCTGCTTAGAAATATTTTCCTTTAAATCATTTTCAGGGAAAATTGTCTGAGCGTATTTGGAAAACTGGGTTACAGAAGATCTTACATCATCAAAAGATTTTCCTCCAATAACATCTAACTTATGCAATATGTTTGCTATAGTGTAAAAGAGTTGCGGAAATGCTGCTCTAGGAGCAAGACCCTTTACTATACTATTATGTGGCACATTATTCTTTTCAGCGATCTTTTCAAGAATTCCTCCTGATGAAACAGTTATTAGAGGTAAACCTTTCCTAAAAGCTTCCATGTAACAGCAGAGTGTTTCTTCCGTGTTTCCAGAATATGATACTGTGATTATCAAATCATTTTCCTTAACCCATGAGGGTAAATGATAGTCTTTAACTACAACAATATCTCGGTCTCTAAAACAGTCTCTTATAGCATCACATGCAGCCGCTGAACCTCCCATTCCACATAAGATTATTTTTCTAAACTCTTTCCTCTCCACTACACGGGCATCCTTTTCTAAAGCTTCTTTTGCAAGATCAGGCCATCTCCTATAATCGTTTAATATATTTGTTGCATTAAATTCCCTTATCCTATCATATGATAGAAGTTTGCTGATTTCATCTAAACTGTTCATGCAGCATATTTGTTTATCAGCAGATATAAAAGCGTTTAAAAAATTTAAAAAATTTTAAAATAAAAAAAAGAAAGCAAGAGGCCCCTTTTTTGTTAGCACTACCCAAAATGTTTTTGTCTATGCTTTCTTTGAAACTACAATGTCTATTGTTGAAACATTCCTTGATGTTCCATCTGGAGCCTGAAGTGTTTCTGTTCCAAGGTTAACTTCTTTGACAAAGTACTTGCCGTCTCCAAACCTGTTTATGAGCACCTGTGAGACGTCGACAGCCTTGCTAATTGCTCTCCCTCTGGACTTTAAAACCACAAAGGGTGACTGAGATAGCTGTAGTACGGCAGAGAGTACATAGGCCATGACACCTTTTTTGCCAATGTATATTACGTTTGGTTCAGACTTTTTCTGTGGAGCTGAAGGGGCTGCTTCTTTTTGTTCTGCAACATTTTCTTCTTCAGTTTTTTTGTTTGCCTTAGACATACCTTATCGTATACAAAGGCATATAATTCTTATTAATAACTTTTTTGAATTATTTAAAGCAGGTACTGGATTGGTATGTCCTGATAGGTTCCATCAGGTAATTGTCTTCTTATAGAAATCGGCAAGGCCTTCATCTGAAGCTCTTTTTTAGCTATTTCAGTTACAGTTTCAGTTCCCTCTATTGGTATAAATGGTGGTGCTCCATAAGAAAGTTGTAGTGCTCGAGCACCTATTATTCTTGCTCGCTCATATTTTGTAAGCTTTGGTGGTCCGATAAGAATCTGAAAACCTGTTTGATGCTTTTGCAAATTTTTTCTGGACATTATAAATTATTCACCATGCTTAACATAAGACCCTTAAACTTACCCCTTTTTGAAATTTTCGGTGCCATTTTATACATTATTATACCTAAATTTTTAAAAGAATATAAATATGGTGCAAGAATAGTTTTCTGCATCAAAGTTGTCTGTAAACCAGAGTGTTTCAAAGCAAAGGTTTCGGTTTCAGATTGTCAAAAAAGGGACTGTGATAGTAAGCATGTACAAGCATCTGTCACCTTTAACAGTCCTGCATCTAAGTAGGAAAATGCCATATGAAACCCATGCAATAAGGCAGAGGGATACAATTGTTATGCCATTAAACATTATTGTAGGTAAAGAAAAGTCTAGAAGCGTCTATAAGCGAGGTGATGTAGTTTACAGTCCCCAAGAGGGTGCAATAGTTGTATTCCTTAAGAACACAACCCCCTCCAGAGCATATAATATTATCGGTGAAGTCGAAGAAGGCCTAGATCTACTTGACTCGATAAAGCATGCTGAAAGCATAAAAATTGAAAGGATAGAGGAAAACTAGTCCTTCAAATTGAGTTTGTAAACATAGTGGCCGCTAAAGCCTCCAACCTTCAAAATCAAACCTTTAGCCTCAAGAGATTTCAGAAACTGGTTGGCTACTGATGCTGGAACATTTAAAGCTCGCGCTACAGCATACAATGTTATCGCCTTCATATTTCTAATTTGGTTTAACGCACTATCTTCATCTAAAATTTTTGGCCTAAACTCTTCAGTTTTTGGTTTAGCCTGTACACTCTTCTTCTGCTTAGCCTTGGCAGCCTCTTCAGCCGCTTGTCTAGCCTGAGCCTTTTCTTGAGCTGTAACTGGTCTCTTTTTTACTCCACCCATATGTTAATCATCCAAAACCTATTTTTAGAGGCCATAAATAAGTTTTCCCCATACAATAATGATTAGTTACAGCCTTTTTACACTATCTTTTGGAAACATTAATTAATATGTGATATACTAATTTTTTGACCATCGTATGCACTTTAGTGAATTTGCCGAAGCCCTAGCAAAACTTTCTGAGACAACAAAAAGGTTGGAGATGATCGATATTCTTGCAAACCTTTTCAGGAAAACAGACAAGAATCTGATAGACAAGATCGTTTACATGATTCAGGGAAAAATTCATCCAGATTATATGGGAATAGAGATTGGTGTTGCAGAAAAGCTTGCCTCTAAGGCTATATCGAGTGTCTCTGGAGCCAGTGTTGAAAAGATTGAGGAGCTTGCGTCAAAGTTGGGTGACTTAGGTTCTGCCGCGGAACAGATTTTGATGAAGAAGGCTCAACTAACATTATTTAGTGAGCCCTTGACTGTTGAAAAGGTTTATAGTGCACTGGACAGGGCTGCAAGGGCTTCAGGTTCAGGTGCTCAGGAAACAAAGCTGAGAATTTTAGCAGGCCTTTTAAACCAAAGCAGTCCATTGGAAGCCAAGTTTATTGTGAGACTTGTTGTCGGCACATTACGCTTGGGTGTTGCAGACTATACGATATTGGATGGGTTGGCTGAAGCTTTTGTTGGTGGAAAAGAGAATAGGGCTGTTATTGAAAGAGCCTACAATCTTTCAAGCGACCTTGGTTTAGTTGCAAAAGTGTTGGTGGAAAAGGGGTTTGATGAACTGAAAAAGTTTGGGCCTGAAGTAGGTAGACCTATAAGGCCAATGTTGGCTGAAAGGCTCACACGAGCTGAAGAGGTTCTTGAAAAGATTGGTAATGATGTTTCAGTTGAATATAAGTTGGATGGTGAAAGGGTTCAAGTTCATAAGAATGGTGATAGGATAACACTTTTCTCTAGAAGGTTAGAAAATATAACTCACCATTATCCTGATGTAGTGAAAATTTCTAGAGAATCTATTTCTTTGGATAAGTGTATTGTCGAAGGGGAGATTGTAGCATTTAATCCTGAAACCGGCGAACTTCTACCATTCCAGGAGCTGATGCATAGGAGAAGAAAGTATGATGTGGAAAAGGTTATGGAGGAGATTCCTGCAATGGTCTACTTCTTTGATATACTTGTAGTAGATGGTATGGATTTAACGCAGCAGCCATATCTTACTAGAAGGAGTATGCTTACAAAGTATGTTAAGGAAAATCTTTATGCTAAAATTGTTCCAAATATTATTACAAGAAATCCTGAAGAAATTGAAGCTTTCATGAACCAGGCTATTTCTGATGGATGTGAGGGTGTCGTGGTTAAGGATGTTAACAGCGTTTATAGGGCTGGCGCTAGAGAATTCAGTTGGATAAAGTTAAAGAGAGAATATAGGAGTGAGTTGGCTGACACCCTAGACCTTGTTATCGTAGGCGCATTTTATGGCAAGGGTAGAAGGACTGGAAAGTATGGCGCTTTCCTTTTGGCCGCATATGATAAGGATAGGGACATGTTTGAGTCTATAAGTAAGGTGGGAACAGGGTTTAAGGACGAGGATTTTGACACCTTCCAAAAGATTCTTGAGCCATATAAGATAACTCATAGACATAGTAGAGTTGACTCAAAGATTGAACCAGATGTATGGTTTGTTCCAGCAATAGTTATAGAAGTCATTGCCTCTGAAATAACCTTAAGTCCAATACATACGGCTGGATACGGTTTAATAAAGAAGAATGCAGGACTAGCTCTCCGTTTTCCAAAATTTACTGGAAGAATACGTGATGATAAAGGTCCTGAAGATGCTACAACAGTTGATGAAATAATAGAATTGTATCAGAGAAAGCTTACAAAGATAGCTGCTGAAGATGTTGATGTTGATAAGGTGTAAGGTTAACAAAATTTTTATTGGCCAAAATTTATAGTACTGCTAATGGTCTCTATAGAAGATTTTGTTTCTCCCAAATTGCAGCTTGCTCTAGACTTACTTGAATTAGAGTCAGCCCTAAAGGTTGCATTCGAAGCCAAAGATTATGTGGACATACTTGAAGCAGGTACCCCACTAATAAAGTCTGTCGGGATACCGTCAATAAGAACTTTGAAGAAAGTTTTTTCAGACAAGATAATCCTTGCGGACATGAAAACTTTAGATGTTGGCTACATTGAAGTTTCCATGGCCGCTGATGCTGGTGCAGACATAGTTTCTATTTCAGGGTTGGCTCCAAATGATGTTGTGAAAGAAGCTGTAAGAGGTGCAAGAGAAAAGGGTGTCCTTTTGATGGCTGACCTGCTTGGAGTAAAATCACAGGTAGAAAGAGCTATCGAATTAAAGGGTCTTGGTGTAAATATGGTTTGCGCTCATACTGCAATAGATCAGGAGAGGAGTGGTGCAAGTGTTAGGGATAATGTGGAAATAGTTAGAAATATTGCTGAACTTACTGGGCTTATAGTCTCAGCCGCAGGTGGAATCACTTTAGAAACAGCTGGGCTAATGATTGAAGCAGGAGCTAAGATTATTGTAGTGGGAAGGGCTATAACATCAAGCAAGGACCCGAAAAATGCTGCAGCAAAATTCAAGAAGGAAATTTTAGAACATTCTCATGTAAAAAAATGAAAGAGTTATAAATTATTATTTTATAGTATATGTAGATTCAAGTATGTACGAGGGTGAAGCGGAGCTTAGGGCAAAGAGGAAGACTCTTTCACTGCTTACTGACGAGGCTAGAAAGGTTGTTGAAGGAGTTAGGATAATCTTGAACGCGTACAGTGAATTGATAAATGGTAACAGGGATGGTGTAAAAAACTATATTGAGGAAGCTAAGAAGGTTGAGGATGAGGTTGAAAGGTATAGGAGGGGCTTGGTTAAGGAGCTTATGAGTATGGGAAACATGATTCTTAATCGAGAAGACGTGTTGAGAAGCGCCTTTTCCATAGAAGATATAGTTGATTACGTTTACTCTATAACATTTAGACTTGGACAGGTTGATGCAGACATTTTTAAAAAATATAATGTTGAAAAGGATGTTGAAGAACTAATTTTGATGTCAATAGATGTTGTGCAAAAGATGAGTGAGGTTGTGAGAATGTTGACAATAAACCCGCAGAAGGTTCCAGAAATAGCTTTGGAGGTTGAGAATATAGAGAAGCAGATAGATGAAAAGTATAGGACATTAAGCATGAGTTTACCTCCACTAATCTCTAACGCTACAGGAGCGTTTCTGCTCCTAGACATATTGGATAGAATAGAAAACCTCTCTGACGCCTGCCTTAAGGCAACAGATGCAGTAACAATACTTGCTCTAGGAATATAGTGTATTATAGAATGTTCACTGGACAACTTTTAGGGAACAGGATAATCGTATGGAATATCATCGAATCAAGAGAACTCTATAAGCTAGGTTTCTACGGTAAACCTCTGGGAATACATAAGCCAAAAAATTTTGATTTTCAAGCACCACTAATTCTAGACCCAATAGAAGGCCTGTATCTTGTTGAAAGGAGGCTTTTAAAGGTAGTTGATCAGAGTGGAAAAGAAATTTCTTATGAAGAACTTTTTAAGGTTTGCAAAAAAGATTATGTAGACTTTGAGAGAAAATATGCAGTATACAAGGATCTAAGAAATAAAAACTATATAGTATTGCCTGGAATAAAATTTGGCTGCGATTTCGCAGTTTATGAAAGGGGTCCAGGTATAGACCATGCACCCTATATTGTTCGAGTGGTTAAGGAAACTGATAAACTGTCTGCAACATACCTTGTACTATCAGGAAGGCTTGCAACAACAGTTAGGAAAAAGTTCATTATAGCAATAGCAGATGACATTTGCCCAAAATATTTGGCCTTTGAATGGTGGAAAGGATAGCCAATTTTAGAAAACTTTTAATCCACCCTCCTAGAAAGTATTAGGTAGCAGTGAATAATGATGGCTGAATTTTCTACGGCCAAACCTTGCACAGCTAGATGCGAGTTTTTCCGCTGCGGCCGCAAAATGTTATCTTTTAAAGGGGGTAGACCATGGTGTAATTTTGTCAACGAACCCTGTAATCCTCAAACATGCGCGTATGTAACATGTTTAAGAGGTAAACTTATTTCAGGAAACAGGTGTGGGTTAACAGTCAAAAGGTTGACAGCTGAAACGACATCACCAAACGATTTCAAACTAAACATTAAACTTCGTAGCAAGGATATTAAAAGATTCGGCGGAGACGATCTAGTATAGAATGAGGGTAACCCCTCAAAATTTTTTATAAATTTTTATTGTAGCACATCTTTAAATGAGAAGCCATACATTTCCTTATATAGTATAAATATTCCCTGCGGAGGGAATATGCCCACCTCTGTTACTATAGCGTCAACATATTCTGCTGGTGTTATATCAAATGAGGGGTTAGAAACCTTAACATTCATATTTTTAGAAAGCCAATCTTTCGAAACAATCTCATATTTTGGTCTCTCTTCAATGGTAATAAGGTCTCCGAAAAACGTCTGTGGACTAATCTTATAGCTTTCAGCTGCAACCATGAACCTACTTCTAGCCTCCTTAGCAGCTAAGGCTATCAAAGAAGTTCCTATCTTGTTAACTATTGCACCATTTGCTGCTATAGCATCCGCACCAACGATAACTTGGTCCACCCTATTCATGAAATATCTTACAGCAGAATCAACTATTAATGTAACATCAACACCATTCTGTGAAAGTATAGATGCTGAAATTAGTCCCTGAAATTTCGGCCTAGTCTCAGTACAGTAAACTTTGATATTCTTGTTCTGCTCATGTGCTGTAAGAATTATTGAAAGGGCTGCTTCACTGTTACAGTGTGTTAAAAGAACATCCCCGTCCCTTATCCTCTTAGACCCAATTAAACCAATATTCTTAACAGCATTACTGCTTTTTTCAATAAAATCTTCACACCACCTTTTGAAAGAATCTTTTAAAGAGCCTTCTCCCTCAAGATTATAAGCTTCTCTTTTAAAGTTGTTTATAACATAGTTTATTGCATTTGGAAGTGATACAGCAGTAGGTCTTGAACCCTTCAAATATTCTCCAGCCTCCTCTAGCTTTCTTACAAAATCCTCTTTTGAAGAAAAATCAAGTGTTAAGCAATATTCTTCAAGTGCTTTAACAGCAAACCTAGCGATTCTTCCAGCCCCTCTAACCTTCATTCTTCTTATATCATTAAACGTTTTCTCTAAAATGTTCATAAGATATGCTAGGAAAGTGGTCGGATAAAAAAATTTTAAGAGAAAAAAATGGGGCCTGAAGACTTTTTCTTCAGGTAATAAAAAATTTTCTTTTACACTACTACCTCGCCAACTGCGTGGCTTGGAAGCACCTGTGTAATTTTAGCTTTGATTGTGTCTCCTTTGTTTGTGTTCGGTACAAAAATGACATATCCTTGTACTCTTGCCAAGCCATCTCCTCTCCTACTGATCTCTGTTATAGTTAGCTCAACTACATCTCCTACCTTAACCGGTTTTTCTCTGAAATAAGATGATGGAAATCGCCTTTTTCCTCCTCTTCTGCCACGCTGTTGGGTGTTTTCCTCCTCTTCCAAGTAGATCTTTGCCTCTGACCCATATCAATAAGAACTATATTTAAACATTAGCAAAAATTGCTTTGGAGAGTGTTTAAAAATTTGCTTGAACAAGCGTATATGATGCAAGAAAAGCTTGTGCATGAAGGGTGTACAGTATTATTGTACAGTTTGAAGGGGAAAAGTTGGCTTGTAAAAGTAGACCCTAGACTAGATTTCCATACACATGTAGGTGTGATAAGATTCTCTGACCTGATTGGAAAAAGGTTTGGTGACGTGATAAAAACAAACTTAGGCCAGGACATCATACTCCTTGAACCATTCCTGATAGACTATTTGATGAAAAGTGAAAGGAAGACACAGATTGTTTATCCTAAGGATATAGGATTAATTGTTATGGAGACCGGAATATGTCCTGGATCAGTTGTTGTCGAAGCTGGCACAGGAAGTGGTGTTTTAACAACTGCCATCGCAAACTTTGTAAGGCCGACTGGAAAAGTCTATTCTTACGAAATAAGGCCTGAGTTTATAGAAATAGCTGAACGTAACCTGAAAAAGGCTGGCTTACAGGATTATGTTGTAATAAAAAATAGGGATGCTTCACATGGTTTTGATGAAAAAAATGTTGACGCTGTTCTGATCGATGTCGGTGCACCTTGGATGGTCGCAGGACCTGCTTATAATGCTCTAAAGGGTGGTGGTGCTATTGCAGCGATTCTTCCAACAATAAATCAAGCTGAAAAGCTTGCCATAGAATTGAAGAGACACGGTTTTGTAAACATTCACACCGTTGAACTTTTATGCAGAGGCATTGAAGCTAGAGAGGGTATGAGTAGGCCTTCTACTAGGATGATAGCGCATACTGCATATCTTATGTTCGCTAGAAAGGCTTTCCTAAAAGTTAATACATCATTTATAGAAAACTCTTGCGAGGGAAGTGATAAATATAATGAAACAGAGTCTATCTAAGATATTATATCTTATGCCATTAATTACATTTATTGCTGGATACGTTTACTATTACATTATATTGAGTTCAAGTGATAGGCTAGCCTACAATATTGTTGAAATGGTTTTTAAGGATCCAATAGTATTCATACTAGGCTTTTCTGGAATAGTTTTTGGAACAGTAGCTGATAAGATGAATGGGCTGAAAACTGAATTTATAGCTCGAAGGATTGAAAAGATTGCTATACTATGGCTGGTTACAGAAGCAATAGTGTCGGTGTTAATAGTAGGCTTTAAACCTATCGAACTCTTTAATCTTTTAATTGATGGAAAGTTTCTTGTTATACAGCCTCTTATGATACTTGTCTACTCTTTAACTCTAACATTGGGAAAGGATTTTATTGTTAAAGTTGGAGTAAAAAATCTTTTAAAGGCTGCAATTTTAATTATAATGGCCTTTTCTCCTGCATACATATTCTACTTGAGCGTTAAAGAGGGGCAGAGTATGCAAAATTATGTTAATGGCCTAACAATATTCACCATAGCCTTCACATTATACATTTTATTGAATCTAAAAATGTTTTGGAAGAAGGCTATCCTAAGAGGATGAGGAACGCTAGCACTAGACCATATATTGCGATAGCCTCAACAAACAGCAGAATCATAAGAACCTTGCTAAGCATTTCAGGCTTTTCAGCCAATACTGAGATTCCTGTTGAACCTATTTGGCCCATGCCTATTGCAGCTCCTACTGCTGCAATAGAAAATGCTATTGCTGCACCAATTTCCTTAAAACTTGGGGCTGCGGAGGATGTTTCTTGGGCTTGTGCACCATTACCTAAAATGGTGATAGAGCAGAGGAATATGATGCCTAAAATGTGTTTTAAGTGCTTCAATTTTCCCCACTCGTTTTAGAAAAAAATTGGCAGTATTAAAACTTTTTTTAAACTTTCTATATCAATATCCAGTATTTTAGCCTTAAGCATGTTTGTCACATCCTCTATCTCATACCTTTTGAGAATCATGTAACCGTATGCTATGTCAGGCTGAAAGGGATATGCTAGAAAAACCTTGTAAGCTTCGCGTGCAATAATTCTATCATAAACTGTCTTCAGCTCCTCAACATTATATTTTGTTATACTCTCTACAAATTCTTTCACTATATTGTGTAAATCCTCTATGTAGGAGGAGAGTGTTTTAATGTCTTGTGTTGATAGGAGTTTTTCAAAAACTTCTTCTTCTGTCGGCGAAAATGGTATTATATGCTTTCTTATAATGTTTGCTGGTGCACCTAACCTCCTTAATCTTGTCATAAGTAGTATGTTTTCTTTTAGTAACTGTCTTCTAACAATTTCAGTAAGATTTGACTGAAATTCTCTTTTCTCCTTCACTGTTTTAAGAAGAATTTTCCAATATTTTTGTCTTATTTCTAGTATGCGAAGATTTGGGTCGTCTACTGGCTTTAAAAGTGTGTTTCTAAGCTCGGAAGCTAAAGCTTTTTCTAGGAAGTAGTCTAGAATTTTGGAAAAATTTTCGTATAAAGTTCTATCCTTAACCTTTTTTAAAAAAATTTTTTTGGTGAGTGTGCTTTGAAAGTCTTCAAACTCTATTCCATAATATTTAGCGCATAAAAGATTCTCTAATAACGAAACCAGTTCTAGATCATGTAAAAGGTTTAAGAAAACTTTTCCGTTTTCTGGAGAATATTTAATACATTTGTTAAGTTCGTCATAATAGTATTCATAGAGTGCACTCTCTATTTCTAATGTAGAGGGTAGAGTTTGAGCAAATTTTGATAGGTAACTCCAATAGTCTGTGCCATTTAAGTAAGATATTGCTGTGTTAAAATTTTCTGAATATATTATTGCATTATACTTACGTTTGTCTAAAAGTTTTCCTTTACCAACTCTAACCTTCGCCAGCACAGGCCCATAGTTTTTAGATGAATGCATCCTATTTTCTCCCCTTAAGCTTATAGTATAGGAAAATGTTTCCTATAAAAAGGATGCTGACACCTATCAGTAGAGAAACTATGGCAGTAATAATCTTTGATCCTGTAAAAGAAAGTGTGATATAAAATATGATTGGTGTAAGAATCAATGATAGTATGAAGGGTGAAAATATTGCTAAATAGTCTTTCCAAAAGGATTTTATTCCAGTAAAATAATATGTATGTTGAAGGGTATGAGTGTAAGAGAAGGTTTCGAATACTTTGGCCTCTCTCTCACGATACTGGTTTTCGCTATCGCAGGCTATCTTATCGGGCGGGAAATAGGTCAAACTGTCCTAGTCACACTCCTTGCAACACTCTTTGGAATATTCATAACATTTTATGAAGCGTGGAGGCTTGCTAAAAGAGGATAGCATGTACTACACCAGTTTTAGAGGCTGAAATGCTGTTCCTGTTCCAGAATAGAATTTCATGAACCATTCTACCCAGTGCAGCCTAAGGCAGTGTAAGAATGCAAGCAGTCCCTCGAAACCCATGATTATTATCGTGCCGAAGACCAAAATTGGTATAAAGATGAAAA
Source organism: Nitrososphaeria archaeon (assembly GCA_014361085.1). Lineage (GTDB taxonomy): Archaea > Thermoproteota > Nitrososphaeria > JACIWG01 > JACIWG01 > JACIWG01. Next base: position 7,273 of record JACIWG010000002.1, on the reverse strand, counting down.
TATTGAGTGCGCTTCCTGCATCAAAAATCATTTTGCTAAACAGTGCGTGAGCAGCTCCTATCGCAAGTATTCGGAAGTATGAGAATGTGTTTGAAATCAATGATATAATCTGTTCAAGCATTTCGAGAAGTCCGTTAACTTTCTCTTCAACCATTCTACCAATCATCATTATTATCATTGGTGGTAGGAAATAGTATAATATTGTGTTAAAGTTTAGCACTGCCGATATAACGTTTCTTCCGTGTAAAAAGAAAAGGTATGCTATGCTAAGGTAAAGGCTTACCCATCCAATGTCTCCTAAAACTTTCCAAACTCTTTTTGTATAAAGTCCATTAACCATTGATAAGATTATTCCAAAGGAAACTTGGAAGAATGCTATTAGAAGGGATAGTCTGGCCAGCCGCAGAGGTGTTTCTATAGGATTCAATCTTAATGGAATGTATGTTATACCTAAAACAAGGTTTTCCGGAATCTCTGGAAGATGTAATGCTTCATATATTGTCTGTGCAAGTTCATGGCTTCCGAAAGCCTCCCTGTACATGAACAGGCCTACAATCGATGAAGTTATCCCTAATATTATGTAAAGTTTCGCGCCTGAAACTATAAGAGATAATGTTTCCCCAAGCTTAAGTTTCTTTCTCTGTAACATTATTAGGGCTATACCAAATATTGTTAAAAGTAGTCCGTGGCCGAAGTCTCCGAACATTAATGCAAAAATTATTGGATAGGTTATTGCCATAAATATTGAAGGTTCAAGCTCATTAGATTTAGGTGTTCCAAAGGATAGGACAAGTTTTCTAAAAACCTGAGGCATTCTCGTCTTCTCAAGCAATGTTGGCTTATCCGATTCACCATGCACACTTTTTTCTTCAATAATCTCGAAAGCCGACTTTTCCTCAACTTTCTTCACAACATTTATAACCTTTTCCACGTCCACAGTCTTCGCCCAAATGTCGATGATTGCAGTTTTATCGGTTTGTGCCACTTTCTCGAGCATAGATTCTAGGTTGCAGAAGGCTTTTAACCTAATATATGCTCTTAAGAATTCTTCCTTGTTTCCTAAACCTTTACTGAAATCTTCTGCAATTTTTTCAAAATATGATATGTCCCCTTCACCTAATTTGAGTTGGCTTTCATCAAATTTTACGTCTAACGTAACTTTTTCTTTTAAAATGTTCTCCATACGCTGTAATATGTTTATTGCTCTGGCAAGAAGGTTTGAGGGTTGAAGGGGTTTAGCTTTTTCAGAAATAATTTTATCATTAAATGAAGAATTTAGTTGCACATAAAACTCGTTTGCTAAAGTTAAAATTATTCTTCTAGCACTTTCTTTAGGTGTGTAAATTACTACACGTGTAAGAGGTTTAGGAAACATTTCCCCACATCCTAACGTTAGCTTTAATCAAAATATATTTTTTAAATTTTTCAATAAATTAAGACTTTAATTTTAAAGTTAAAAATTTTTGTGAACCATTGAATGCCAGGTTATCTAATCAATTTTTTCTAGAAACTGAAATGTTCAAGTGGATATAGATTTACTGCGTTTTCTTAAAAAAATTAAAATTGTTATTCAAGTCTATCCACTGCGATGGTACTGTTGCAGCCTGAAAAAGCCTTTCCCGATAAAGAAAAAAATTTTAGTGAATGGTATTCTCTTATTTTGGAAAGGGCTGAACTTGTAGACATAAGATATAATGTTAAGGGCTTTGTCGTTTACAGGCCGAACCTTATGAGGCTAATCAACCTTATAAGAGATGAACTGGAGAGAGGGTTGACTGAAACCGGCCACCAGCCAGTACTCTTTCCTCTTGTAATTCCAATGTCATATCTTAGAAAAGAGGAAGAACATATAACAGGTTTTGAGGCTGAAGTCTTTAAAATTAGGGGTGAAGAGGGTGAAGAAGACCTTGCCCTAAGGCCGACTTCTGAAACAGCCTTCTATCCAATGTACTCTTTATGGATTCACAGTTACAGGGATCTTCCATTAAAGCTCTTTCAGACAGTAACAGTTTATAGGAAAGAGACTAAGGCTACAAGGCCTCTAATTAGGGGAAGAGAGTTTCTTTGGATTGAAGCGCATGATGCATTTTCAAGTAAAGATGATGCCTTAAAACAGGTTTCTGAAGATATTAGGATAACTAAGAATGCTCTGGAAAAGTTTGGTCTAGCATTCATTGTTGTTGAAAGGGAAGAGTGGGACAAGTTTCCTGGTGCTGAAAAAACATTTGCCTTCGACTGCATTATGCCAGAGGGGAAGGTTTTACAGATTGCCACCACCCACTACCTTGGAACAAAATTTTCTATACCATTTGAAATAATCTTTTTAGATAAAGATGGAAGTAAAAAATATGTTCATCAAACATGTTTTGGCCCAGGTCTTTCTAGAATGGCGGCAGCAGTAATATCTACTCATGGAGACGAATATGGTCTTGTACTGCCTTTTGATGTAGCGCCAATCCAGGTTGTTATTGTACCGATTCCAAAAGAGGGGTTCGAAAACAGGATAGTTGAAAAATGTTTTGAAGTGGGAGAGAGGCTTAAGAGGTTGAATCTTAGAGTTAAGGTTGACGATTCAGAGGATAGGCCTGGTTCAAAGTTCTATAAATGGGAACTCTATGGTGTACCCGTTAGGGTTGAAGTCGGTGTAAAGGAATTGGAGGAAAATAAGCTCACGTTATTTAGGAGGGATTTGAGGAAAAGATGGACTATAGAAGACAGTTTTCTTGAACAGGAAATAATGTATGTTAAAGATGATATTTTAAGTTTTCTTAGAAGTAGGGCTTATGAGAGGCTTGAAAGTGCACTTGTTAGGGTAAATTGTAGGGAAGAGGGTATAGAGGCAAGCAAAAATGGGAAAATTATTTTAATGAACTTTTGCGGGCAAAAAGAATGTTCTGAAAAAATTAAAGAAGATACTGGCGGATACGAGGTTAGAGGTAGGAGGGTTGATGTAGAGGAGAAGGTCTGGGGGCCATGTGCTTGGTGCGGTAGAACAGCTGAAAAGGTTGTTGTAGTCGCAAAATCGTTCTAAAATTTCAAAAAAGCATATTAATTTTAGTTTAAATACATAATCTGACATAATATGGTTTTAGAACATGCTATAAGAGATCCTTCACTGGCTCCTGAGGGTAGGAGGAAGCTTGAATGGGCTTGGGCGAGAATGCCTGTTTTAAGGAGGTTAAAGGCGAGATTTTTGGACAAAAGGCCTTTAGAAGGTAAAAAGATAGGCGTATGCCTTCATTTGGAGGCAAAAACTGCACTTTTGGCTATAACGTTACAGGAGCTTGGTGCAGAAGTTTCTATAACATCATCTAACCCCTTAACAACTCAAGATGATGTTGCAGCAGCTTTGGCTGAAAAGGTATCTCATGTTTACTCCTGGTACAATGAAACATTGGAAGAGTATGAGATGAATGTTTCTAGGGTTGCCGAGTTTAGGCCTGACATTATTGTGGATGATGGCGGAGATCTGGGTGTAACTTTACATAAGAAGGGCTTTGCAGAAAATGTTATAGGCGGTACTGAGGAGACGACGACTGGAGTTTTAAGGTATAAGGCTATGGAAAATGATGGTGTGCTGCGTTTTCCAGTTATTGCTGTAAATAATGCTAAGAGTAAACGTATTTTTGATAACAAGTATGGGAGTGGACAGAGTGTTGTAGACGGTATTATGAGAACAACAAACATGCTTGTTGCTGGAAAGTATGCTGTTGTTGTAGGATATGGTTGGGTTGGTAAAGGTATTGCCTCAAGACTAAGGGGCCTTGGTGCAAGGGTTATAGTCTGTGAAGTAGACCCATTTTCTGCACTCGAAGCACATTTAGACGGTTTTGAAGTGATGAAGATGGATGATGCCGCATCTTTGGGTGACATTTTTGTCACTGCAACAGGCAACCTTAAACCTATAACAGTAAAACATTTTCTTAAGATGAAGGATGGTGCTGTACTAGCTAATGCTGGACATTTTGATGTAGAAGTTGACGTTAGAGGCTTAAAATCTATTGCAAAAGAAGTTAAGAATGTTAGAAAGAATATTGACGAATACACTTTACCTGATGGAAGGAGACTATATCTTTTAGCTGAAGGTAGGCTTGTTAATATTGCTGCTGGAGATGGTCACCCAATAGAAATTATGGACCTAAGTTTTGCTACACAGCTTCTTTCTGTAATATTTTTGAAGGAAAATGGAGAAAGATTAGAGGATAGGGTCTACGATGTTCCAGAGGAAATTGACAGGGAAGTTGTTTTGCAGAAGCTTGCCGCAGAAAATATTCAAATAGATGTACTTACTGAAGAGCAGAGAAAGTATCTTCAACAGTGGACAACCTAGTCTCAGCCGCTCAAAAGCTTTAACGCTCTCTCACTAAAGATTTTTAAAATGCTGTCAGTGTTTATGTTAGAAAATTTTCCTCTACAATAAAGTACTTTACCATTAACTATAGTATAAAGTACATCAGCTGGAGTGCAGGAGTAAACAATGTTTGATACAAGATTATGTTCTGGTAAAAGTCTAGGGCTTCCTCCATCTAATAATACGATGTCAGCCTTCTTCCCCACTTCTATAGAACCAACGGTTTCTTCCAGCCCAAGAGCTTTTGCACCATTCCTTGTCGCCATTAAAAGCGCCTCCCTCGCGTTTGGGAAGGTTGGGTTAAGGCTAATTCCCCTCTGTAAAAGAATAGTATTCCTCATTTCATTAAAGAGGTTTAATGAGTTTGCACTTGCTGCACCATCTGTTCCAAGGCAGACGTTAACGTTAGCCTTAAGCAGTCTAGAAACTGGCATTATGCCATCAGCAAGCTTTAGGTTTGATGATGGACAATGTACACAGTTAACTCTTCTATCACCTAATATTCTTATTTCATCCTCGTTTAAGTGAATGCAGTGGGCTGCAATCATCCTCTCATTTAATATGCCTATTTCATCTAAGTATTCTACAACTGTTTTCCCAAACTTTTCTCTAGCAAATTTTATTTCATCAACAGTTTCTGAAACATGCATGTGTACTGGTAACATGTACTTTTCTGAAACTTCTGCAATCTTCTCTAAAAGTTCTCTACTGCAAGTGTATATTGCATGAGGTCCTAACGCAACCTTAACGAGTCCCCCTTCTACAGAATCTGCCAGCTCAAAATATTTTTGAAGCTCATTAAATCTTCTCCAATATACTTCTCCATCAGGCACTAGGTCAAGAAAGGCTACTGTTGCAATAGCACGTAATGGTATAATTTTTAAGGCATCTATTAGCTCCTTGAAATAGTAGAAGTCAGCGAATGTGGTTATTCCGGTGGACAACATTTCTAAAAAGGCTGCAAGATTTCCATAGAATAGATCTTCTGATGATAGTTTAGCCTCAAGAGGCCAAATCTCCTTTTCAAGCCATTCTTTTAACGGTAGATCATCGCATACTCCCCTGAAAAGGTTCATTGCAGCATGTGTGTGCGCGTTTATAAGCCCAGGTATAGCTACACCGTCTTCTTCGACCAAAATTTCGTCAAAATATTGTTTAGAAAATGGTGTCTTATCCTCTGGACCAACATATGTTATAATTCCATCTTCAAATGCTATTGCAGCCCTTCTCAGGACATTAAACTTTCTATCGCATGTTATAACATATTTTACTTTAACAAGTGTTCTTCCCATGATACAAATTTAAGGTACAGCACATTATAAGTTTATTTCATTTTCAAGCTTGTTAGAAAATTTTTTTATATTACCTAAATGGTAGTTCTAACGACCGAATTTGGCTAAGAAAAGAAAGAGCAGAGGACGTGGTAAGGGTGGTAAAGGAAGGTCTGAAATGGTTCAGTGCTCCAACTGTGGTGCAATGGTTCCCAGAGATAAGGCTAAAAAGATTACTACAAGATTAAGCTTTGTAGACCCGACTCTAGCTAAGGAGTTGAAGGCTGCTGGAACATACATTCCATCTGAAAAGACAGTAAAATACTATTGTATTTCATGTGCAGTCCACTTTGGTGTTGTCAAGGTTAGAGCTAAAGATGAGAGGAAGTTGAAGTAACTACTTTAAGGCACCCATTACAATTATGCATCTGTGAACAAATGTGATTACTGCTAAAGCTGAGACTATAACTATTCCATAGTATGGTGCTCCAACTATACTGAATAGGGATAAAATAATTATTCTTTCAGCTCTCTCTCCCAAACCTCTACCCCTTATTTCAACATTCAGCGACTCACCTTTAGCTCTCACGTAGCTGACTAGAAGGGAAAATGTTACTGCAAGGAAGATGAGGTCTGGAGGAGCCCATCCTCCAACCATAAGTCCAAAGAAGACTATTATTTCTGTAATCCTGTCAGAGGTTGAGTCTATGAAACTTCCAAGTTTTGAAGCAGTATGAGTGTAGCTTGCGACTGCACCGTCTACAACGTCCATGAACCCTGAAATCAAGTAAAATAGTCCTCCCATAAGAGTGTTCAAGTATCCTTGTTGCATATAAAATGACATTGATGCTAGGGCAAACAATATACCAAACAGTGTCCAGAACCATGCTGGTAATCCTGTCTTAGAAAAATATTCTCCAATCCTTGATGTTATGGGTTTAATAATTTCTCTGAGCCTATTCAATACCATATTAATCCGCACAACTTATATTTTGAGATTTAATAACAGTTTAGGTTGGAGAGCTGTGATGGGTAAAGTCGATAAGGGTATAAAATGTATGGCCAAAGGATGCAATAATATTGCAGAAAGGTCTCTTAGCGTGGAACAGGTTTCTAAAAGTAGTATAAAGTTTGATGGTGAACCAAGAAGGGTCTACCTTTGCCACGAACATTATAGGCAATGGAAGAAAGAGACAAAGAAGGCGAGAGAACTTGACCATATCATATTCTCAAGGTGATTTTTAGTTGAAGATTCTACAACTTCATACTGACACTATAGAGTTCAGGCTTATAAAAAAGGAAATTGACGCCGCTGAAGAATGTGAGGGAAGAGAGTTCAAGTACAATGACATTCTAGTACTCTTCACTTCAGTAGAAGAAGGTGATGATGAAGATGTTGTCTTAAAGGCTATAGAGGAAGTTAAAGCATCCCTTAACCAGCTTGGAGCAAACAGGATACTAATCTACCCGTTCGCTCACTTGAGTTCAAATCTTGCAAACCCCTTTAAAGCATACAAGGTTCTAAAGTTTATGGAGGAATCGGCTAAAGCATCTGGCATAGAAACATTTAGGGCTCCGTTTGGATGGAATAAACAGTTTTCTATATCAATAAAAGGCCATGCTCTGGCAGAACAGTTCAAATCTATTTCTA